>CAVCYJ010000169.1:2438-7116 GCA_963605995.1 Holdemanella biformis
ATCAAAATGAAAACGGTTGCACAAAGCAGAAGACACATTGCGCAGAAAAACGGAAAAAAACGAAATCAATTGTGCAATATGACAAAAATAAGCCTCAAAAATTAGATAATAATAGCTAATTGACTTTAGCAATACAATAGAATATACTAAGAATATGAACAAACGGTTGCGCAAACAGGACAGCAAGCATTACCTCCGGGGAACACGGAGGATGGAATGTTTGGGCGGAACCACCGGAAATCAGGAGGAAGAGAAAATGAGAAAAAATGTAAAAAAGGTAATTGCACCGTTGATGGCAGCGGCTATGGCACTTTCCTGCACAGTATGTGTAAGCGCAGCAGAAGATGAGACGATCAAACTTACTGTATGGGGCGCTGAAGAAGATCAGGACTTATTAAAAGAACTGACAGACAAATTCCAGGAAAAATACTCAGATCAGAAATTCGATATCCAGATCGGTGTAGAATCTGAGTCTACTGCAAAAGATACAATCTTAACAGACGTTGAAGCCGGTGCAGACGTATATGCATTCCCGGATGACCAGATCCCGGACCTCGTAAAAGCAGGCGCGCTTCTGAAACTTGATGATTATGCAGATGCTCTTCAGCTTGCAGATACAACACTTGATGATGTAAAAGCAGCAAACGTTGAAGGTGCGATCGACGCAGCAACGATCGACGGCGGACTTTATGCATTCCCAAGAGCTGCTGATAACGGATATTTCCTTTACTATGATTCATCCGTACTTTCCGAAGAAGATGTAGCAAGCTGGGACAGCCTCCTTGCAGCAGCTGACAAAGCCGGCAAAAAAGTTGGTATGACACTTGCTTCCGGATGGTACAATGCATCCTTCTTCTACGGAGCAGGATTTACAACTGGTCTGAACGATGACGGAACAACAACTATGGACTGGAACGGAACAAGTGCTGACGGATATACAGGTGTTGATGTAGTAAAAGGAATGCTTGATATCGCAGGAAACTCCGCATTCATGGCAATTGCTGACGGTGACATTTCCAACCAGCTTGCATCCGGTAATCTGGTAGCCTGCGTTTCCGGTACATGGGATGCGATTACAGCACAGGATGTATTTGGTGACGGATATGCAGCAACAAAACTTCCTACATTTACAGTTGGTGATCAGCAGGTTCAGCAGGGATCAGTTGCAGGTTACAAATATGTTGGTGTAAACGGATATTCCGAGAACTCCGGATGGGCAGTTCTTCTTGCTGAATACCTTACAAATGAAGAATCCCAGCAGGAGTTCTTTGACCAGAGAGAAAGCGGTCCTTCCAATACAAATGTAGCAGCTTCCGATTCTGTTCAGGCAAACGTAGCACTTGCAGCACTTGCAGCTCAGTCTGAATATGCGCAGGCTCAGAAGGTTGGCGGAAAATACTGGGATCCGGCTCAGACATTTGGCGAACTGATCGCACAGGGTACATTATCCGCAGATGATGATGCAGCGATCCAGGAAGCACTTGATAACCTGGTAGAAGGTGTTACAGCTTCTGTAGAATAATTAATATGGATTCTGAAAAATGGCCCATATGCATAACGGCATATGGGCTGTTCTAAAGAAAAGGCAGCAACAAAAAAAGAAATAGCGAGGAGAAGAGATATGGCAGCACAGGAAAATAATTCTGCTGCAGCGGCAGTAAGTGGCTTCTTTAAAGCCATTGGCGGATTTTTTGCTGATTTTGGTACTGCAGTAGCAAAGGGTGATGCGTTCGTAAAGCTGTCCCTGATCTGGATGGGTGCAGGATATGCGAAACGTAAACAGTATATAAAAGCAGTGCTGATGACAATTCTGGAGATCGCGGTAATTGTATTCTCAGTGAAATTTGCAATGCAGTACGTGCCGAAATTCGGCAGTCTTGGTACTGTAAAGATGGAAAAAGTCTTCAACATGAAAACAATGAAGAGTGAGTTTAATGATTATGATAACTCATTCACGATCCTGTTGTTCTCATTGTTCAGTTTTGTTGTGTGGTTTGCGGCAGCGGTTGTATGGTTCAGGAACGTGATCAATGCTTACGCACTTCAGAAACTGGAAGAAGAAGGAAAGCATATCAATACTTTTAAAGAAGATCTGGTATCTCTGACAGAAGAGAAGTTTCATATTACATTACTGACACTTCCGGTGCTTGGAGTTGTGATCTTTACATTGATCCCGATCCTGCTTCTGATCTTTGTAGCGTTTACAAATTATGATCAGCAGCATATGCCTCCTACTGAGTTATTCTCATGGGTTGGCCTTAATAACTTTATCAGCCTGTTTGGCGGCGGCGGTCTTACATCCACTTTTGGATATGCATTCGTGAGAGTCCTGGGATGGACACTTGTATGGGCATTCTTTGCAACATTTACAACTTATATCGGAGGTATCTTACTTTCTCTGCTTCTCAACAGCAAGAAAACAAGACTGCCGAAGATGTGGCGTACATTATTTATCGTAACAATCGCAGTTCCGCAGTTCGTATCCCTTCTGCTGGTACGTAACTTCTTTTCCAATGGTGGTATTGTCAACACGATCTGCCACAGCATTGGACTGACCGGATTCTTAAGAAGCATCGGACTTGTATCCACAAGCTACATTCCGTTCCTCTCTGCTCCGGGCTGGGCTCATGTAATGATCATTCTTATTAATATCTGGATCGGTGTTCCTTATCAGATGCTGATCGCAACCGGTGTCCTGATGAACCTTCCGTCTGACCAGCTTGAGAGTGCAAGAGTGGACGGTGCGACAAACTTCCAGATCTTCAGAAAGATCACAATGCCATACCTGCTTTTTGTAACAGGTCCGGCACTGGTAACTGACTTTGTAAAAAATATCAACAACTTTAATGTTATTTACCTGCTTACACAGGATGTCTACACAACAACAAATCAGGCAATGGCAAACTCACAGGCAAAAGAGGTTGACCTTCTGGTTACCTGGCTGTTCCGTCTGACTCAGGATTACTATAACTACAAGATGGCATCAGCAATCGGTATTATCGTGTTTATCATCTGTGCAGTATTCACCCTGGTTGCATTTAACAGGATGATCAAGGGAGATAAGGAGGGAACATATCAATAATGAGAAAGATGAAAGATAGTCGTACTTCTTCTATAGTATTACATAACTTATTGATCGCTGTGCTGGCATTTATCTGGCTGATTCCGATCATCTGGCTCGTATGTACTTCCTTCAGTGCTTATTCAGGAATGAACACCAGCACATTTTTTCCGAAGGAATGGAGCATCAGCAACTATATGAAACTGTTTCATCCGGATTCTGTATCTCAGTTTCCGCAGTGGTTTCTGAATACCTTCATCATTGCGTGCTTTACGTGTGTGATCTCCACCATGTTCGTACTGATGGTTGCCTATGCAACATCTGTTATGAGATTCAAGATGAGAAAACCGCTGATGAACATGGCGGTTATCCTGAACCTGTTTCCGGGTATGCTGGCAATGATCGCTGTATACTTTACCCTGAAATCCTTTAACCTGACAAACAGCTATGCCGGTCTGATCATGGTTTATTCCGCTTCTTCAGGTCTTGGCTATCTGATCGCGAAGGGATTCTTTGATACAGTTCCGAGAGCACTCTGTGAAGCTGCCCGCATCGACGGATGCAGCGAGGCAAGGATCTTCTTCCAGATGGTCCTGCCGATGAGCCGGCCGATCGTTGTTTATACAGTTATCAGCAGCTTCCTGGTACCGTGGATGGATTTCGTGTATGCAAAGATGATCCTGAATGCCGGAATTTCTTCCAAATATACAGTTGCCATTGGTCTGTACAAGATGCTGGATAAGAGTCTGATCAACTCTTACTTCACTCAGTTCTGTGCAGGTGGTGTACTGGTATCCATACCGATCTCTATTCTGTTTATGATCATGCAGAAATTCTACGTGGAAGGAATTACAGGCGGTGCTGTAAAAGGTTGATATTATGAATATGACAACGGGAAGAAGAGGAATCGTCTGGAAGACTCCGGACATTACGGCCGATGGGCTGAAGATGTTTGCGTGTATCACCATGCTGATCCAGACTGTTGGAATTGCTGTTATCGAAAAAGGACTGATTCATTTAGACCGGTATACACAGGAAAGTCTGAATCAGGCGATGTCCCAGGATTCCCGTTTGATGACACTTGCGGGAATCGGATCCATCATGCAGCTTATCGGCGGGATGGCGATTCCCGTATTTGCGTTTCTGCTGGTTGAGGGATTTCGCAATACTTCGGATTATAAGAAATATCTGATCACGATGATCATTACTGCACTGGTCAGTGAGATTCCATATGATCTGGCAATATGCGGAAAAGTCTGGGATTTTTCCAGCCAGAATGCCATGATCACGATGTGTATCTGTCTGATCATGCTCAAATGTATGGAGTTATTCAGTGATTCTGCCGGATTTGCCGGCGGTATGGTGAGGATACTGATCATGATCGCGGCAATCGTGTGGGTGAGCGTTTTTCGGGCAGAGTATGGACTGTGTATGGTGCTGCTGGTGACCGTATTCTATATGTTTGACACAAGAAATGTGCTGAAAACAGTGCTGGGCTGTATTATCAGCCTGATGTATGTGACCGGACCGATCGCGTTCTATGGAATCTGGTGTTACAACGGAGTGAGAAAAGACCGCATCAATAAATATGTTTATTATGCTTTTTATCCGGTGCAT
>CAVCYJ010000170.1:0-2923 GCA_963605995.1 Holdemanella biformis
TCAGAAATCCAGTTCTTTCAGATAGCGTCCCAGTGCGTCCTGCCAGGTTGGAAGAGGAGTGAAGCTGTTGGCTGTCAGTTTGCTCTTATCCAGGCGGCTGTTGAATGGTCTGGCTGCTTTGGAAACACCATATTCAGCAGTTGTGACAGAGTTAACGGTCATGTTTTCCGGAAGGTATTCCGGATGTCCCATGGCAGCAGCCTGACGGAAGATTTCTTTGGTGAAATCATACCAGCTGATGTATCCGCCTTCATTGGTTGCGTGATAGTAACCATATTTCTCTGTCTCGATCATATCTGCCAGAAGTCTTGCCAGATCGTAGGTATAAGTTGGGGTACCAATCTGGTCGTTTACTACAGAAAGCGTGTCGTGTGTTTTTCCGAGATTGATCATGGTTTTGATGAAGTTCTTGCCGTTTTTGCCGAATACCCATGCAATACGGACGATAAAGAACTTATCAACGGTGCCGGAGACGGCAAGTTCGCCGTCTAACTTGGTCTGTCCATAGACATTTAATGGCTTGTAGTCTTTGCAGTCAGGCTCCCATGGAGTGGTTCCCTGGCCGTCAAATACATAGTCAGTGGAAAGATACAGCATCTTGATGTCAAGCTCTTTGCAGATATCAGCGATATTCTGAGTTCCGGTTACGTTTACCAGACGGACCTTCGGCTGATTTTCCTCATCTTCAGCAGCATCTACAGCTGTCCATGCAGCGCAGTGTATCACTGCGTCAACGTTTGCTTCTTTGATGACTTTCTCTACAGAAGCTTTATCTGTGATATCCATCTGTACATAAGGCATGGTTGTGACAGCAGTGCCGTCCGCGATTCCGCTGTAGGAAGGAGCGATGTCGCTTCCTACACCTTCATAGCCCCGTTTGGCAAGTTCATTCATAACATCATGTCCGAGCTGACCGCCTACACCTGTTACAAAAACTCTCATAGATTTATGCCTCCCCGCGGTTTGCGTACATTTTTTCATAGTAGTTCTGATATTCGCCGGAGATGATAGTTTCCCACCATTCCTTGTTTTCGAGATACCATTTGATGGTCTTTTTGATACCGTCTGCGAATTTGGTTTCCGGTAACCAGCCAAGTTCGTTGTGGATCTTGGTCGGGTCGATCGCGTAACGCATATCGTGGCCTTTACGGTCTGCTACGTATGTGATCAGGCTTTCCGGTTTGCCGAGTTCCTTGCAGATAATCTTAACGATATCAATGTTTGTCATTTCATTGTGTCCGCCTACATTGTAAACCTCGCCTACACGTCCGTTGTGGATGATCAGGTCGATGGCACGGCAGTGATCCTCTACATAGAGCCAGTCGCGGACGTTTTCGCCTGTTCCGTAGACCGGAAGTGGTTTGTCATTTAATGCATTGGCGATCATTAACGGGATCAGTTTCTCCGGGAAATGATAGGGACCGTAGTTGTTGGAGCAGCGGCTGATGCTTACAGGCAGACCGTAGGTTCTGTGATAAGCGAGTACCAGAAGGTCTGCGGAAGCCTTGGAAGAGCTGTAAGGGCTGCTTGTGTGGATCGGGGTTTCCTCTGTGAAGAACAGGTCAGGTCTGTCTAATGGCAGATCTCCGTAAACTTCGTCAGTGGATACCTGATGGTAACGTTTGATCCCGTATTTTCGGCAGGCATCCATAAGGACAGCAGTACCGATGATATTTGTGGTAAGAAAAACCTCCGGGTTCTCGATGGAACGGTCTACGTGGCTCTCTGCTGCGAAGTTAACAACCATGTCCGGATGTTCTTCTTCGAAGAGTTTGTAAACTGCTTCACGGTCTGTGATGCTTTCTTTGACAAAACGGAAATTCGGGTTGTCCATAACAGGAGCAAGAGTGGAAAGGTTTCCTGCGTATGTCAGGCAGTCCAGACAGATGATACGATAGTCCGGGTATTTCTTTAACATATGAAAAACAAAGTTGCTTCCGATAAATCCGGCACCGCCGGTTACGATAATATTCATTAAAATTCTCCTTTGACTTTATGATATGATAATTTTTGAGACCGTTTCAGTGAAGTACGTCCAGATATTTTCCATCCAGAACGTCTTTTAAGTACTGGCCGTACTGATTTTTCTTCAGTACTTCGTATACCTTCAGCACATCTTCTTTTGTGATCCATCCATTGAGATAGGCGATTTCTTCGAGACATCCGATTTTGCGGTGCTGGTGGCTTTCCATGGTTTTTACAAAATTGGTGGCTTCCACGAGGCTTTCGTGTGTGCCTGTATCCAGCCATGTGAATCCCTGACCGAGAAGTTCTACATTTAATTCACCTTTTTCGAGATAAATGCGGTTCAGGTCTGTGATCTCAAGCTCGCCTCTGGCACTTGGTTTCAGATTCTTTGCATATTCTACAACACGGTTGTCATAGAAATATAATCCTGTTACACAGTAGTTGCTCTTTGGATGTTCCGGTTTCTCTTCAATGGAGACGGCTTTGCCTTCGTGGTCAAATTCCACAATACCGAATCTCTCCGGGTCATCGACATAATAACCGAAGACAGTAGCTCCTTCACCGGATTCTGCATTCTTTACAGCGGCTTTCAGTCTCTTCTTCAGCCCATGTCCTGCAAAGATGTTATCGCCGAGAACCATGGCAACAGTATCTTTGCCGATAAATTCTTCGCCGATGATAAATGCCTGTGCAAGTCCGTCAGGGCTTGGCTGTACGGCATAGGTAAGATGAACGCCAAACTGATGTCCGTCACCCAGAAGTTCCTCGAAACGGGGAGTGTCCTGTGGGGTAGAGATGATGAGGATATCACGGATCCCTGCGTTCATCAGTACAGACATTGGATAATAGATCATTGGTTTATCATAGATTGGCAGAAGCTGTTTGGATGTAACCATTGTAAGCGGATAAAGGCGTGTGCCGGAACCGCCTGCTAAAATAATACCTTTCATGCGTA
>CAVCYJ010000170.1:3039-7110 GCA_963605995.1 Holdemanella biformis
GTCAGGGTGATTTACGATACTTTCCTGACTATGATGATTATATTATAAAAGGTGACCTTAGGTCACCTTCAAGTACTTTTTACAGAAAAATTAAATTTTGGTTATTTTTCACAAAGAAAAATACCGGCATCTTTGGTAATAAAGAAGCCGTTTTTTGTTTTTCGCGATACAAAACTGCGGAAATCTTTATACCTGTCCAGAAGATACTGATTCTGGTTTCCATGACAGGAGAGGATATAGGAAATCAGCGGTTCCGCATCGGGGACGAGAAGGGAATCGTTATAGGATTCCCAGGAAATATCGGAAAAATACGGTGCAAGGATTCTGGCTCCGTTTTCTCTTCCGAAACGTTCATAGAGCCTGTCTGCTGAGAGGACGATCCGGTTGTCAAAATCCTGTACTAAACGGCTGACTTCCTGCATATGCCGGCTGCCGTAGGTGCTGCATACAAGTTTACCGCCCGGTACAAGCACACGCCGGATTTCACTGCATACAGCAGGGATATCTTCACAGTAAAAAAGAAGATGGTTTGCGATCACAAGATCAAAGCTGCAGTCGTCATGGGGAATCTCAGCACAGTCGAATACTTCAAAAGAAAAGCGGCTGTCCTTTCGTCCGATAGCGCGCCTTGCATCGCGGAGCATCCCGGATGAGAGATCGGAAAGCGTGACGGAAATATCCGCAGGAAGCAGGGAGATATTCTGCGCCCACAACGCGCCGTCTCCACAGCCAAGCTCCAGGATACGCATACCGGGCCGGAGGCAGCAGTGTTCATAGATCCACGGAAACCAACCCTGTTTGTTCTGAGAGCAGAGGCTGTGCAGATTGATCCTGGAGGAAATATTAGATGCATTCTGGTATTGGTTTTTCATGCTTTTTTCCATTCCTGTCAGGTGGATCAGGTCAAGCATCCGGTTCCAGTCAATGGCGTGCCGGGAGCGGATAGCCTCTGTAGTATCCTGGATAGCTTTTTCGACAAGCTGCATCTGTTCGATGCGGTCACGCACCAGTTTAAGCTGAATGTTCAGGGAGTTCTCCATGAAATGATAATCCGAGTCATTGATGGTCATCTCCCGGATATCATCCAGTGAAAATCCCAGATATTTCAGCAGCAGGATCTGGGAAAGCCTTGCAAAGTCTTCATCCGTATAAAAGCGTGCCCCGGATTCGGTTACATAGGAGGGCTTGAGGATGTTCTGTTTATCGTAATATCGGATGGTGCGGAGCGTTACGTGTGCCATCCGTGCAAATTCTCCGGAGGAGTAGTAGCCGTCTTTTTTCATTAAGTAAACCTTCTTTGGGAATATTGTTGAGAAAGCTTAAGGATTTAGCCTTGCTATGTCCAAAGTATAGCATATTCAGTTACAAAGCGACAAGGAGAGTATGTCGTTTTTTGAAGAATACTAAATCTTGTCTTTTGACGGTAATTATGATATGGTAAACAAAGATCAAAGGATAGCAGGTATGCTGAAAATATATTTTCATACAAATCGCAATCTGGCAGTTCTGCCATATTTTTTCCAAAATACAATAAATACTAAGAGAGAACAGAAATGACAATATGAGGGTGCAGGAACAGGAGGAGCCTGATGATTAATTTATTTGATTTTACTTACTGCGGAGATTATAACCGACAGATTAAAAATCTGGCAAGGATGGTGCCGGAGAAATGGAGTTTTTCGGATACGGATGATAACGGAATCCTGAAAGGATATCTGGAACATACATTTAAACGCCTTTATGAAGAACAGAAGGTGTGGGAGAGAAAAAGTTATGCCATATTTAATACAGGACTCTTTAATTACTATTATCAGCCAATCTATGCGTATTTTATTCCCAATCTGGTGCCGGACAGGCAGTTATGGTTTCTGGATGGCTTTTATACAGAATATTATTTGCTGAAAGAAGGGATCACAAGCCTGCCGGAAAAGGCAAGCTATGTGGAAAATCCGTCAGATCTTGTATTTGATACAAAACTTCCGGTAATCCCGCAGTATGACCACATTTTCGGGGACGAAGAGAATGCGGCTCGTCTGCCGAAAGAAGTGCGGGAGAGCGGGATGCGTCTGCAGCTTTTTGACGGCGCACTCAAACAGACCAGAAGGATGCTGGAAGCGGATTATAAGACGGCAATCCCGCAGTATTATAATCATTCGATCCAACTGCTTATCCCGATCTGTCTGAGACATCCGGGAAAACCGGATCTGGCGCTGGCGTGCATGAAAACACAGGACGGAAGTAAATATCTGGGGCGGACTTGCCTGACGCTGAGGATGGCATATCATAATGCAAGGCTTCTTGCAAGAGTAGACAGAAGCTGGCTGATGACGGTATCCTCTGTCTGACGGGAGAGAATAGATGTGGAAATATTGACAGTGTACATAAGCTTTGCTATATTGAAAAAACTGATAAACTGCGGAGCAGTTATTCGGTGTAGAGCCACGTAGCGAAGCGGATTGCGAATATCCGCTTGACGATATGCAAAGCATGGTTGAAAAAGGATAAACAAAAGCTAAAGGCAGGTGAGAAAATGCGGAACAAGAGTCTGGACGCGGCAAAGGCAGTAGCA
This sequence comes from Holdemanella biformis, assembly GCA_963605995.1. GTDB lineage: Bacteria > Bacillota > Clostridia > Lachnospirales > Lachnospiraceae > Blautia_A. The sequence goes on from CAVCYJ010000170.1 coordinate 5,609, forward strand.
GCATTTCTGGTAGTGTGTATTCACGTAAGTTTTCCGGGACAGACAGGGCAGATCATAAAAGTTTTTGCCAGATGTGCAGTGCCATTCTTTTTTATGATATCCGGATATTTCTGTTATTATGAAAACAGAAGTGCAGCAGCAAAGATACCTTTAAAGATGAAACACATCACGAAGCTTTTTGTCGGGTCTGTACTGTTTTATTTTGCCTGGGAATTTCTCATAAAGACGCTCTGTGGAGAAGATGTGTCAGCATGGCTGAAAGGAGTTACAGATATTGCTCATCTGAAAGAGTTTATTATCTGTAACAGTACCTCGCCGGTCAGGGCACATCTGTGGTTTCTGCCGGCATTGCTCTACTGTTATGCAGTTGATTTCATCATTGAAAAATGGAAACTCAGAAAGGCAGCATATTGCTGCATTCCGGTATTGCTTGCAATCCTCTTGTGGAGGGCGGAATTCTGCAGATTCGCGGGTGTTTTTTACCGCACTATGGAATATAGAAATTTCCTGTTTACAGGCATGAGCTTTTTTCTTGCAGGACAGATGATCCATGAAAATCAGAATAAACTGGAACTAAGAAAGACAGAACGATTGGAATATAAGCTGGTCGCAGGAATAATGGCAGGCTGTGTGTGCTGCGTCATAGAATACTGTCTGCAGGGGACCGGAGAAATTTATACGGGAAACTGTTTGCTGATTTTTGGTCTGTTTATCTGGTTTATAGTATATGGGAAGAAAAAAACGTTTCCACAGATACTGGCGGAAACAGGGCGAAAATTTGCCTTTTCTGTTTATCTGCTTCATCCGGCAGTCGCAGATATTGCGAAAAAGATTTCTGCATTTGCGGGCATTGACGGCAATGTATATTATCAGTGGATGAAGCCGATACTTGTATATGTGGTTACATTATCGTCAGTTTATTTCGTGCACACTGTATCAAAAACTGTTCACAAAGCGAAAAATATGGTATAGTATTCAGTAAATCTTCTGGAAGGATACAGGGGGGAATTCATAAGAAGAACGATAAACAAATATGTACTTCCGAAACTTTTTTGTGTTTATAAAAGCAGGTGCAGGAAAGACTCCGGGAGTACATGACACTACAAAGGAGAAAAGATGACAGGAAGAGATCAGGACACAAATCAGAAGGAGAAATTGAATCAGACAGAAGAGCATGATGAGAGCGTACTGAATCCGGAGATCAGGAATGAAACGGATCTGTCCAGGAAGGAAAGACGCCTGATTGAAAAAGAAAAGTTAAAGGGAATGGGATTCAAAAAGAAGCTTGAGTATATCTGGATGTATTATAAACCGGCTATCTTCGGAGTGATCGCAGCGATCGTGCTTGTTTTTGTGGCGAAGGATTATTATGAAAATGCCAAAATACAGACAGTTTTGTCCATATCGGTGGTTAATGCAACGATAAACGATGCAGATGCCGTTGAACAGGAAATCCTGGATACGATCGGATATGCGGATGATAAGTACAGCGAGGTCGGGAT
>CAVCYJ010000171.1:0-2478 GCA_963605995.1 Holdemanella biformis
TTAAAATAATAATAGAAAAACTATCGAAGAAACCATGAGTGTTGCTTGTGGTTTCTTTTTTTGATTATGTTATAGTGCGGACATTTGCTGAAATAAATGATATTTTACTAAAATGAGTGATATAATTTTGCTGAAATTTTTGTTATTATGCATGTATAAGAAAAATCTGGAGGATATGATATATGGAAAAACTTCTCTACGGAGCAGCATACTATGATGAATATATGCCATATGACCGTCTGCAGCAGGACGTGGCAATGATGAAGAAGGCAGGAATTAACACAGTAAGAATCGCAGAATCCACATGGAGTACCTGTGAACCGCAGGAAGGTGTGTTTGATTTCTCACACGTGGAACGTGTAATGGATGCAATGGAAGAGGCGGGTATCAACGTGATCATCGGAACTCCTACTTATGCGATCCCGACATGGATGGTGAAATCTCATCCGGATGTACTGGCAGAGACTGTAAAGGGCAGAGGAATCTATGGTGCCCGTCAGATCATGGATATTACCCATCCTGTCTATCGCTTCCATGCAGAGCGTGTGATCCGTAAATTAATGGAATGCACTGCACACAGAAAATGTGTCATTGGTTTCCAGGTAGATAATGAAACAAAATATTACGGAACTGCAGGAAAGAATGTCCAGGAGAAGTTTGTAAAATATCTTCGCAGGAAATTCAACAATGACCTGGATGCCATAAACTATGAGTTTGGTCTGGATTACTGGAGCAACCGTATCAATGCATGGGAAGATTTCCCGGATGTAAGAGGAACGATCAATGGAAGCCTTGGGGCGGAATTTGAGAAGTTCCAGAGAACACTGGTAGATGAATTCCTCAGCTGGCAGGCAGATATTGTAAACGAATATCGCAGAGAAGATCAGTTTATCACTCACAATTTTGATTTCGAATGGAGAGGATACTCCTTTGGTGTTCAGCCGGACGTAAACCATTACCATGCAGCAAAAGCACTGACCATTGCAGGTACAGACATTTATCACCCGACACAGGATGACCTGACAGGTGCAGAAATCGCATTCGGCGGTGACATGATTCGTTCCTTAAAGAGGGATAATTATCTGGTTCTGGAAACGGAAGCGCAGGGATATCCGGGATGGACTCCGTACAAAGGACAGCTCAGACTTCAGGCATACAGCCATCTGGCAAGTGGTGCAAACAGTGTCATGTACTGGCACTGGCACTCCATCCACAACTCATTTGAAACATACTGGAAAGGACTTCTCAGCCATGACATGCAGGAAAACGCTCCATACCGTGAAGCCTGCATCATTGGAAAGGAATTCTCTGAGCTTGGAAGTCATCTGGTAAATCTGAAGAAGAAAAATGACGTTGCTGTCCTTGTAAGCAATGAGGCATTGACAGCACTCAAATGGTTTGGGATCGAAGCAACTGCAGCAGGTGATAATGGTATTGGATATAATGATGTTGTCCGCTGGCTCTATGACACACTGTTTAAGATGAACATTGAATGTGATTTCGTATGGCCGGAATCTGACAATTTCGATGAGTACAAAGTAATCTTTGTCCCGGCACTTTATGCAGCACCGGACGACCTGCTGGAAAGACTGAAACAGTATACGGCAAACGGTGGAACACTGGCAGCGACATTCAAGACGGCATTTGCGAATGAGAATGTCAAAGTAAGCCATGAAATGCAGCCACATATTCTGAGCAGCTGTTTCGGCATCAATTATCAGCAGTTCACTTTCCCGAAGAATACAGGACTGACAGGAAGCATTATCAATACCAGAGAAAAAATTACAATGGAAGTGTGTGTAGAAGAGGCTTCCGGAAAAGCGCGTGAAAACGAAATGTCTGAGATTGAAAAAGCAGAAGCAAAAGTATTCATGGAGTTATTAATGCCGCAGGAAGCAGAAGTACTTGCATCCTATGACCATTATAATTGGAAGGAATATGCAGCGATCACCAGAAACCATTACGGAAAAGGAACTGCCATCTATATCGGCTGTATGACAGATGACAACACCTTAAAAGCGGTAATCACAGAAGCCCTTAACAGTGCAGAAGTGGAAATTCCGGAATACAGCTGGCCGATGATCGTGAGAAAAGGCACCAATGATCAGGGAAAATGTGTCAGATATATCCTGAACTACTCCGCAGAAGAACAGAACCTGGTATATCACGGCGCAAATGGAACGGAACTGTTCTCAGGAGAAGATGTGCAGGACGGAGAGGCAATTACGGTTTCACCGTGGAATGTTAAGATAGTAGAAGAAGCATAAAGCCTGTGCGTCTCGAATGTATTATTGAGAACGAAAACAGCAACATGATTTATAATGAAAAAGTATTTCAGGAGGCCCTCAGGGTCTCCTTTTTTACGTAGCATAAACCTGTGGTGTTGCACAATATATTGTGCAAAAATAATAAAAGACAAAAATGTAACAAACGGATGACAAAATAACAACCAAAAAAGACATAATCCTATCTTCAAAT
>CAVCYJ010000171.1:2700-7103 GCA_963605995.1 Holdemanella biformis
ATGATGAATGGTTCAGATTCAGATGCATATATGGAGGGATATCGTAAGATCATTGATGGATTTAATGAGTCCAATGACTATGGTGTAACAGTAGAGATTCAGAACGTTGTAAACTCTGACTATAAAACAAAACTTACAACTATGATGGCTTCGGACTCAGAGACAGACATTATCTTTACATGGGAACTTGGATATCTTGAGAACTTCGTAAATGGTAACAAGATTGTAAGCCTTCAGAAGTATCTGGATGAAGATGAAGACTGGAAGAACAGTTTCAATGGCGGTATCCTGGATCCGTTAACATATGATGGCGAAGTATATGCAATTCCGACTCAGCAGAGCACAGCTATCATGTATTATAACAAAGCAATTTTTGATGAGTATAATCTGGAAGTTCCGACTACTTATGATGAATATGTACAGGTATGTGATACATTAAAAGAGAACGGAGTTACGCCGGTTGCGTTAGCTTCTACAGCAGACGATGCATGGCTGGTTTCTCAGTACATCCAGCAGCTTAGTGATGGAATTAAAGGCGAAGACTTATTTAATTCAATAAAAGATGGCACGGGCAAATGGAATGATGAAGGTATGATCGAGGCTGGTAAGCTGTTTCAGGAGGAAGTAAACAAAGGATATTTTGAAGATGGCTTCACAGGTGTTTCTGGTGATGAAGCAAAGCTTATGTTTGCAAACGGACAGACGGCAATGTATTTCAACGGATGCTGGGAAATTTCTAATCTTGATAAGAAAGAAAACGCTGCGGAAGCAGAAAACTTCAGTTGCTTCATTATGCCTCCTGTAAATGAAGGATATGCAGGAACAGCAGTTGGTTCTGTAGATACTTCCTATGCAGTTACCAAGAACTGTAAGAATGTAGATGCCGCAGTTGCTTTGTTAAAATACATGACAAATGAAGAGTCGACATCTTTACTGCTTTATGATTATGGACGTATTCCGAGTACGAATATTGAAATTGACGATTCTAAATTAACACCTTTGTGTGCGGACTTTGTAAACCTTCTGGGTGATGTAAAAGCGCAGACACCATGGTTTGACCGTGTAGATACTGATCTTGGAAATGAGTTCAACAATACAACAATCGGAATTGCAAATGGTGATGACGTACAGGATTCATTTGACAATCTGCAGTCTTATGCAGAAAGCAAGAGTAAATAAGTAAATGGTGTGATAAACTGGCAGAACCTGAGATAAAGCCTCAGGTTCCGCTTGTTAAAAGGGAGAATTGTCTATGAATAAAGTAATGGGTAATAAAAAAACCATAGCACTTTTCGTACTGCCTGCATTTATCATCTATGCAATCTTTGCACTGGCTCCGATTTTTTACAATATATATTTGTCATTATTTGATACAGATCTGATGTCAAAGATGAATTTTGTGGGACTGAAAAATTATGCAAGTCTGTTTAGTGACAATACATTTAAACATGCGTTTGGAAATAACATTCTGATGGTTGTCGGATCTCTTGTGGCACATATGCCGTTGGCAATGTTCTTCGGTAATGCAATCTTTAAGAAAATCAAAGGTGCATCATTTTTTCAGACGGTATTTTTTCTTCCATGTGTAATCTGCGGTGTTGCAGTTGGTCTTACATGGACATTTATATACAATGGTAACTATGGTCTGCTGAATGCATTCTTAAAGGCAATCGGTCTGGGGAGCCTGCAGCAGATGTGGCTGGCGAATAAAGAGACAGCAATGCTCTGTATCATTATTGTTATCATGTGGCAGTTTGTTGGTTATCATATGGTAATCCAGCTGGCAGCTATGAGAAATATTGATTCGTCTTTCTATGAGGCAGCAGAGATTGATGGTGCTACAGGCTGGCAGCAGTTTAAATACATCACCTTCCCGCTGATCAAGCCAATTCTGAAAATTGACGCAGTCCTGATTATTACAGGTTCTCTGAAATATTATGATCTGGTTGCTGTTATGACTTCGGGTGGTCCAAACCATGCAACAGAGGTTATGTCCACATATATGTATTATCAGTCATTTAATATTCTGAATTATGGATATGCCAGTGCGATTGGTGTTGTCTTAATGTTACTTTGCATGTTATCTGTAGGAATTTCCAACAGAGTATTTAAGACAGATGAAACAGTGTAGGAGGTGTGGGAGAATGAAAAGAAGTGCCTCAGAAAATATATGGCTGGTTATTAAATATGTATTACTGATCGGATTTACGATTCTTTGTCTCTATCCTCTGGTATGGCTGTTTCTGGCATCATTCAAAACAAATGCAGAACTGTATACTAATACATGGGGATTGCCGGAGCAGTGGTCAATGACAAATTATGTCAGTGCAGTTGTAAAAGGCGGTGTATTCAGATACTTCGGAAACTCCGTTATTATTGCTGTTGCTGCGGTGTTGGTCACAGTTATCCTCGCAACAATGGCATCTTATGCCATTGCCAGAATGCACTGGAAGCTTGCTAATCTTACACACAGTATTTTCCTGTTAGGAATGATGATTCCTATTTATGCATTAGTCATTCCACTGTTTTCTATTTTTAAAACCATGGGTCTTCTGGATACTCATATGGCAGTTATCATTCCGCAAATTGCAGTGGGTTTTCCGATGGCGATCTTCATTATCTGTGGATTTATGAGAAGTCTTCCTACAGAACTGGAGGAAGCAGCGATTATTGATGGATGCACTGTATTCCAGTGCTTTTTCAAAATTATTTTGCCGATAGCGAAGTCTTCTGTTGTAACAGTTGCGGTTGTTCAGTTCATCAACGTATGGAATGACCTTTTGTTACCGAGAATTTTCCTTACAGACAGCTCAAAGATGACACTGCCTGTAGGACTGACAAACTTTCAGTCCATGTACTCTACAGATTATGTAGGTATGATTGCAGCAGTTATTATTACAATTATTCCCAGTGTTGTAGTTTATATCTTATTACATAAACAGATTATGGAAGGTATGGTTGCAGGTGCTGTCAAAGGATGATATGATTCAGTAAAAGGATTGCTGTCTTATTATAACGAAGTTTATGATAGGACAGCAATATTTGAATCAGAAAAAAGGTGGTAATATTATGAATTTGTTGATTGCAGATGATGAAGCTGTAATCCGCAGAGGATTGCTGAGTCTGGACTGGAAGTCAATCGGAATTGCAGATGTGTATTCTGTTGCGAATGGAGCAGAAGCGAAAGAACTTTTATTAAGTATATCCATAGATCTGGTTGTCTTTGATATCAGGATGCCTGGATTTACAGGACTGGAACTGGCGAAGATGGTAACAGAGCGCTCTATGGATGTGGCAGTGGTGCTTTTGTCCGGCTTTTCAGAATTTGAATATGCGAGATCGGCATTAAGGTATGGGGTGTACGAATACCTGCTTAAACCAATTTCACCAAATGAGCTGCTGGAAACAATGCGTAATGTTATGCATCAGCTGGAACAGAAAAGATTTGAACGAGAATTATTAAGTCGGAAGGATGACTTTGGGGAAAAGCATGATGCTGTATCACAGGTGAACAGTCTTTTTGTACAGTCATCAAGTGCTATTAAATCTATTCTGACAGATATAGCACAGAATTATGATCAGAATATATCATTAGCTGATCTGGCAGAGAAGTATCATTTTTCAGAAAGTTATATTTCACGTAAGATCAAGAAGGAAACAGGTTATACATTTGTTGATATTTTGAACGGGATTCGCCTGATGTGTGCGGCAAATCTTCTTAAGATGGGAGAGAAAATCAGTGATGTATGCGAAAAAACAGGCTTTAATGACCAGCATTATTTTTCACAGCTGTTCAAAAAAACGTTTGGATGTACACCGTCGAATTACAGAAGTGAAAATGGTGAAGACATCTGGGGGCTTTATGAAATATTAAATCATAAAGCAGGAAATGGGAAATGATATGACGGGGTGGAAAAAATCAAAGAAAAGAAACGCTTTAAGAACAAAAGACAGTCTGATGAATAAGATTTTTACTGTTTATATACTGCTGATGTTTGATTCCTGTATAGTGCTGCTGGCAGTCTTTGGCCTGCGTTTTTCAAACGTGTACCGTTCACAGGCAAAATCCCATATGAATGATGTTACAGCAGCAGCGGAGACTGGTATCACAGAGAGAATCAGTCAGATTGACCAGCTTTCAGTCTCCATCCTGATCAATAATACAGTACAGGAGAATCTGAAACAGATTAATTATAAGACTGCTACGGAGTATGAGCAGGCATCTGTTCAGACTGAAAAAACAGCGATTTCCCGTGATATCAGGGGAAGTGTCTTTAATATTTCAGGAATCGTATCCGTCAGGATTTATTCTCTGGATGGTGTAGAGATTGTGATCGGAGCGCAGGGTACCAGAATCAATACGGCTAATGTTGAACGGAAGTGGATTTATGAAAAGAATGGAG
>CAVCYJ010000172.1:0-7046 GCA_963605995.1 Holdemanella biformis
ACCTGCTTGGCCTGCCAGGTCAGGTGATTGAGATTGGAGTGGATATTTTTCAGATTGGAACACAGGAAATTATCTCTTGGTGGAATAAAGCCTGAGAGAGTACCCCTGGACAGCTCGGCAGAATAATCCTTCATTTCATGAACAGCTTTTTCAAGATACTGTAATCCCAGCCCAAGCTTCTGATATGGTTCATCCAGATCATTGATATCAAAATCCTGTACAGTCGGATCAAACAGGATACTTTTAAGATATTCGAAAAGCATTTCACAGTTTTTGTCTTCCATTCAACATCCCTTATTTCTGATTTTCATCTATATTTGCGTGAAAACGGCATACGCGGTCTCCGGTTGCCCAGCAGTCAACCTCAATTGCTGTGTAAGGTTTCCCGGAATAAACAGAAAGGATGCCTGCGATAAATCCTTCGTCATAGTTGCAGACAGTTTCACCCAGAATCGGCAGGCCGGAGCAGTCAGCATCCTCGGAAACTGTCAAAATGAGTTTACCGGTTTCTTCGTCAGCATATTCGATCCTGAGTACACCAATCTTAAATTCCTGTATCTTTCTTTGCAGTTCACTGATAAACGAGTCGAGCGGCTGATCAAGATTCAGCATTTTCCTGGCAAAAAATTCTCCTGCCTCACGTCCTGCACAGCGGAAGATCTCAATCTGCGTTTCCCTGTCAAAGCGTCGGGTCAACTCACATTTCATCGAAAATTCCAGCATCCTGTACACCAGTACAGGAAGCTCGGACCCGAGATTCTCTCTGCTGTTTTTGTCATATCTCAGATAGTCATCAAGAGTTAACTGTCTGTTCTCATCCGGAAAAAAAATATTTGACATTTTCATATCCCCTTTTAACTTCTAAACAAAAGCGTAACCATTTCACAACCTTACAGTTACATAATATCATACTGTTATCAGTATACCTTTTTCAAATCGGACATTCAATAAAAAACAGAAAAAAATCTGAGATTCTTAAAGAAAAAATGTAAAGAAACAACAAATTCCACTTGAAAGAAAAGAAAAATTGTATTATAATAGCAACACCGTGAATGGACGGTCGTATGAAAATACAGATAAGACCAGGGGAGCTTTAAGTGAGAGGCTGAGAGTAAGGTGATTCCTTAGACCCTTTAAACCTGTTGGATAATGCCAGTGAAGGAAGTGTTTGCAGATAACCGTAGTCAGATTATGAGAAGCATTTGCCCGAGGCAGATGCTTTTTTTGACGTTTATCCCAAAAGCTATCCCATGATGTTTTGGCAGGATGCTTTCCTGTTTTTTATGTTTTTCATGCAGACTGTAAAGCCCGGAATCATAAAAGAGGTATTCTGTGAAAACCGGCCGCAAAAGCAAAGCCCGAGAGAGAGTTTTGAGAGTACACAAAGATTAAGGAGGAAGATAAAATGAACGCAAGTATTGCAATCCAGGTATTACCAAAAGCAGCAGACGAGGAAGAACTGATCCGTATCGTAGATGCAGTGATCGCCTATATCAAATCTACAGGATTAAACTGTTCTGTGGGTCCTTTTGAGACAACGATCGAAGGCGATTATGATGAGCTGATGGACATTGTAAAAGAATGCCAGCACGTAGCTTACCGCGCAGGCTGCAAAGAGATGAGTGTATATGTTAAGGTTGCTTACAAACCGGAAGGGAATGTGCTGACCATTGAAAAGAAAGTATCAAAACATCACCAGTAAGATCCCGCCGCTTATTGCCATTGCTGTGATCCTGCTGGGCTGGCAGATGATATGTGTACTCCAGGTGGTACCTTCCTATATGCTGCCGTCACCATTGGCGGTTGCCAGGGCATTGTTCGGCGATATGCCGACCATCCTGTTCCATGCGAAGTTTACGCTGCTGGAGTCGTTTTACGGACTGCTGATCGGAATAGCACTTGCATTTGTCTTTGCGACTATGATGGATCGGTTTCGTGTTATGGATCAGGCGTTCTATCCGATCATGGTCATTACTCAGACGATTCCTACGATAGCGATCGCGCCGATCCTTGTGCTCTGGATGGGATTTGGGATGGCACCAAAGATCACGCTGGTCGTGATCACGACATTTTTTCCGATCACGATCGGATTGCTGGATGGATATAAGAGTGTTGATCAGGATGCGATCCGCCTGCTGCAGGCGATGGGCGCAAACCGACTGCAGATTTTCTGCCATGTGAAGTTTCCGTTTGCATTGCCGCAGTTCTTTTCCGGACTGAAGATTTCTGCTTCTTATGCAGTGGTAGGTGCAGTGGTATCCGAGTGGCTGGGAGGATTTAATGGTCTGGGTGTATATATGACCCGGGTAAAGAAAGCCTATGCTTTTGACAAAATGTTCGCAGTGATCATTTTTATCGTTGTGATCAGCCTGTTTTTGCTTCTGGTGGTGAATGTGCTGCGGCATATTACGATGCCATGGCTGCACATAACACATGAAGGAAAAAGTAAATAACAGACAGTACCGGAGCGGTACAGACAAAAAAAGAAAAAGGGGATTTAATTTTATGAAAAAGATGAATCAGAAGAAATATATGGCATCTGCGGCAGCAGCTGTCTTTGCGGCAGCTTCTGTCATGAGTGTGTCAGCAGTGGGAGTATCCGCGGCAGACAAGGATCTCGAAAAGATCACGTTCTGTCTGGACTGGACACCGAATACGAATCATACGGGCCTTTATGCGGCTCTCGCAAACGGATATTACGAAGATGCAGGACTGGATGTGGAGATCGTACAGCCGCCGGAAAACGGTGCAGCCCTGATGTGTGCTTCCGGACAGGCTCAGTTTGCGATCGAAGCACAGGATACGATGGCTGCATCTTTAGCACTTGACGAGCCTCTGTCAATCACGGCAGTGGCAGCAGTGATCCAGCACAATACCTCAGGAATCCTTTCAAGAGCAGGAGATGGGATCGACAGTCCATCCGGACTGACAGGCAAGACTTATTCTACCTGGGAATCTCCGATCGAGCTTGCCATGCTGGAAAACGTTGTAAACGGTGACGGCGGAGATTTTGACAAGGTTACTCTGATCCCGAATGACATCACAGATGAACCGGCGGCACTGGCTGCAAAACAGACAGATGCTATCTGGGTCTTCCAGGGCTGGGGCGGAGTGAATGCCGAAGTGGAAGGTGTTGACTGTGACTATTTTGCATTCTCTGATATCAACCCGGTATTTGATTATTACACACCTGTGATCATTGCAAACAACGATTACCTGGAATCAAACCCGGATCAGGCGAAAGCATTCATGGAAGCAACTGCAAAAGGTTATGAATTTGCAGTGGAGAACCCGGATGAAGCGGCACAGATGCTGATCGACGGAGATAACACAGGTTCCCTGAAGGGAGCAGAAGAACTGGTTAAAAAGAGCCAGGAATTTTTATCCGCAAAATATATTGACGATGCAGAGAGCTGGGGTGTGATCGATCCTGAGAGATGGAACGCATTCTACAAATGGCTGTATGAAAACAAGCTCTGTGACAAAGATCTGACAGATGTCGGATTCAGCAATGACTATCTGCCACAGCAGTAAAGTCATTACTGAGAACAAAAGCGGACAGTAACGCAAAGACCGTATAAAGCGGAGCCGGGACACACAGGACAAAAGCAGGGAGAATTGACAGATATTATGGCATTATTAAGAGCAGAACATATTTCAAAATCATACGGAGAGAAGCACGTACTTCAGGATATCAACATTCATCTGGAGCAGGGAGAACTCGTATCTCTGCTCGGAGTCAGCGGCTCCGGCAAGACGACATTGTTTCATATCCTGTCGGGTCTTGTGACTCCTGACAATGGAAAGGTATATCTCAAAGACAAAGATGTCACCTCCACACCCGGAAGTGTCAGCTATATGCTTCAGAAGGATCTTCTCCTGCCGCACAAAAAAGTGATCGATAATGTATCCCTTCCACTGGTGCTTAAAGGAATGAAAAAGGCACAGGCAAGAGAACAGGCAGATCCGCTGTTTGCGGAGTTTGGGCTGGAAGGAACCCAGTATCAGTATCCGAGTCAGCTTTCCGGTGGTATGCGTCAGAGAGCGGCATTGCTTCGCACGTATCTCTCCTCGAATGGTGTGGCACTTCTGGATGAGCCGTTCAGTGCTCTGGATACGCTGACCAAGACCAGCATCCATAAATGGTATCTGGATATCATGCAGCACATTGATCTTTCGACCTTATTTATCACTCACGATATTGATGAGGCGATTTTGCTGTCGGACAGGATTTATATCCTTAATGGCACACCCGGCGAGATCCGTGATGAGATCATTATCAGGGAAAAGAAGCCAAGGACAGAAGATTTTGCATTATCAGATGCATTTCTGGAATACAAGAGACAGATCATCAGCAAACTGTGAAAAATAATTGGAAAAGTTTCAACTGCGAAAAGAAAGCTCCGGGGAGATGTGTACTCCGGAGCTTTCTTTTTGAAGGAGAAATGGGTCAGTCGGATATTCGCAATTGAAGCAGGGGACTTACCTGATTCGGTTAAAACAGGATTTTGATCAGAATACTTGCGACTACCAAAATCAGCGCACCGCAGATTCGTGTGGCAATCTGCGCAAATGGCAGAAGTTCCATTCTTTTGGCAGAGGAGAGAACTGCAATATCTCCGGTACCGCCCATATTTGTTGTGCAAAGGCCGGCAGTGATGGCAGATTCGATCGGATAGAAGCCTACCAGATGACCGCCGATGCCTGCACCCAGCGCAACTCCGCCTACAACAACCAGCACAAGGATCATATAGATGACGGAGAAGGAACTGATCACGGCACCCAGATCAATCATGGAGATTCCGATTCCGACAAGTAGAGCATTTGTCCAGTTCCCCATTACGAACTGACTCCACTGCTGAGCTGCATATTCGATCTTTTTAGGAACGATTCCCAGAGCCTTGGATACTGCAACCAGAATGATCATCCATGCGTAGGTATGAACAGATGGAACCGCCTTATTGATAAAGGTTCCAAGCAGATAGAAGAACATGGCGGTGATCAGCCCCATTCCCATAAGCTGAATGCTTTCGGCAGGTTTCTTTTCTTCAGACATATCATCGGTATCTTTTTTCATTAATTTGCCATTACCGCTTAAAGCCGGTTTAATCTCCCCGAGTTTATGAAGCATACCTGCCATAACGATAGCAGTAACATTTCCGAGCGTAGAGGCAGGAATCATGCGGGAAATAATTCCGGATGCATCAACACCAAGAGCCTGCGCATACATACCGGACAGAGGTACAACACCGGCACCCATTCCGCCGCCCATCATAGGGATGGCCACATACATAATGGCATCTACAAATCCATAACCGAGGAGCATTCCAACTACGCCGACTGCAAGGATTGCCATGGTCATGGCGCAGAGTGCAACCGGAAGGAAACGGATCGCAGCTTTCAGAAGAAGTGTTCTGCTCATGCCGAGGATACATCCGGTGATCAGAGCTGCGATATAGAAATTCAGGAAACCTGTAGTGTTCATAAAGCTGTCAACGTTATCAATGACTGCCTGCGGAATCACATTTGTATAAACAAGGATCGCAGATGCAAAGATACATACGATAGCACCGCCGCCCAGATAGGTCTTAATGATCGGCAGATGATTTCCCGCATAATTAAATAATCCGCCAAAAACCATCATGACCATAAATGCACCAAGCATTCCTGTTGGAAGCCATCCAAGGAGCATTGCCGCAAAAACTGCCGCAAAGATCACCAGATAGAGAGGCATTCCAATGCCGTAGATCTGGATCTGATTTAATTTCTGAAACAGGGAATCAGGCTGTTTTGGGGTGTCTATATTATTTAAATTTAAAGAAGCACTGTTATCCATAGGGAATTCCTCACTTTCTCTTAATGTTTGATATTTCCGCTCTTTACAGCTTCTTCGGAAACTGCTTTGGCTACGGCCTCGGCTACTCTTGAGTCGAATGCATCCGGGATAATGTAATCAGGGTTCAGGTCTTTTTCATCGATCAGGGAAGCGAGTGCTTTGGAAGCTGCCATTTTCATTTCTTCAGTGATGGATTTTGCGCGTACATCCAGGGCACCGCGGAACAGACCCGGAAAAACAAGAACGTTGTTGATCTGATTCGGGAAATCAGAACGGCCGGTACCGATGATACGGGCACCTGCTGCCTTTGCTTCATCCGGCATGATCTCCGGAGTCGGATTTGCCATTGCAAAGATCATAGGATCCGGGTTCATGGTTTTTACCATTTCTGTTGTAACACTTCCGGGTGCGGAAACTCCGATAAAGATGTCGGCGCCTTTCAGGGCATCTGCCAGAGAGCCGGACTGCTGAGAGAGGTTGGTGATCTCTGCCATTTCTTTCTTCACCGGATTATTGGCCGTTTCTTTATTGATCATTCCTTTTCGGTCACAGAGGATCAGATCCTTAAATCCATAGCTTAATAACAGCTTGGCGATGGCGATTCCTGCCGCGCCGGAACCGTTCAGTACAACTTTACATTCCCCGGCTTTCTTTCCGGTAAGCTTCAGGCCATTGATGATGGCTGCGAGGACAACGACTGCAGTTCCATGCTGATCATCATGGAATACCGGGATGTCTAAAGCTTCTTTTAATCGGGCTTCGATCTCAAAACATCTCGGAGCTGAGATATCCTCCAGGTTGATGCCTCCGAAGGTAGGTGCCAGACGGATGACTGTTTCTACGATCTCGTCCGGATCTTTGGTATCCAGGCAGATAGGGAAGGCATCTACATTTCCGAATTCTTTAAAGAGGATTGCCTTTCCTTCCATAACCGGCATTGCAGCTTCCGGACCGATATCACCCAGACCAAGGACTGCGGTTCCGTCAGAAACAACAGCTACCAGGTTGCCTTTTGCTGTGTAGCGGTAAACGTTCATTTTGTCCTCTGCGATCTTGCGGCATGGCTCTGCAACACCCGGGGTGTAGGCAGTGCTGAGATCATCTCTGGTTTTTACAGCTACTTTTGAACATACAGCTACCTTTCCTTTGTTTTCTTCGTGCATTTTTAAGCTCAGTTCGTTGAAATTCATAATTCGTTTCCTCCGTTTTT
>CAVCYJ010000173.1:0-6996 GCA_963605995.1 Holdemanella biformis
AGTGAAGCACAGATGCTTCTGAAGCTTTCACATCCATTTCTGCCAAAGATGATAGATTATATAGAAAACGATCAGAAATGCTACCTTGTTATGGAATATATCAGGGGAAAATCTCTGGGTGAGTATTTAAGAGACGGAAAACATTTTTCGGCAAATGAGATAGTTAAATATGGAATGGAGGTTGCAGAGGTATTTTCTTATTTCCATGACCGAAAACCTCCTGTTTATTATGGAGACCTGAAGCCTGACAATCTGATGCTGGGTGAGAATGGCAGATTATATCTGATCGATCTGGGTGGTGCTGTAAATGGCTACAGATATCAGCACAGGATATGTACCGGTACAAACGGCTTTGCAGCACCGGAGCAATATGAAGGTAAGATAAACGCGGCAACGGATATCTATACATTTGGAAAAACATTATCTGCTTTATGCGGGAAACAGAATTATCTGCTGCGTATCCGGAACATATCATTATTCTGGCTTATTTTCAGATGCTGCAGGAAGAAACCGGAAATGCGCTATCAGAATATGCAGACTGTACAGAAAAAACTAAGCAGGATCCAAAAGAGGCAAAGCCAGAATAAGATTAAAAATATGCTGGTTTTGTCGGGAAGCAGCATTGTGTTTGCAGTAATAACAGTTTTTCTTTTGTTCGGTTCTGATCTGGTATCGGGTTCCAAAGCTTTTGATTTTTGTGGAGAACTGACGGCTATTACAGACCTTTATTATCAGGATGAATTTCAAAATGGCAGTGAAGCGGACAAAAAAGAAATCTGTGCCAGGGTGGACAGCAGGCTGAGAAAACTGGAGAAGCAATGCACAGAGAAAGAAGATTCCCGAAAAACAATGCAGCTTCTGGCAGTAAACAGTGAATATCAGGGAAATTACGAAAATGCCGGACTCTACTATGAACAGATGCTTTTGTATGATGAAACTTACAGAGCCGGATACGGTGAATATGGAATGTTCCTGTTGCGTATCGGACAGCAGGAAGCCAGCCTGATGCTATGGACGGAATATAAGGCAAAGGAGACCATGTTAGATGATACAGTCAGCAGAAATCTGAAATTGTGGGAAAAGGAGATGACTGAAATTGAAGAAAAATCGTAACAGGGTTTTGATCACGATATCAGTATGTGTATGCGTATATCTGACATCAACAATCTCTGCCATGCAGATGGGTGGTTTTGATATTGATGTAGGAAACGGAGAAAACAGCAGCTGGCAGTGGCAGGAAGAGCAACAATGGAACCAGAACAGCCGGGAAAATAACGGACAGACTGGTGACAGCATATCAGAAATGCCTGATCAGAATAATCAGACACAGGATAATGGATATCAGTACAATGCTGATACAGGAAACGAAACACAGGACAGCACACAGCAATGGAACGGTATACAGCAAAACAGCAGTGAGTGGAATAACGTTGCTCAATGGGGCAATGATTCTCAGTGGTACAGCAATCCTCAGAGTAATAATCCTCAGAATAATATCCGGAATAATAGTTCTGCATGGAATACCCAATCTCAGACAGATAACAATATGCAGACTGCACCGCAGACGGATAAGGAATCCACTGTTGGAACTTCAGAAGAAACTTCGCCAACAGCAACACCGATACCCGATCCAACTAACATACCGGAACTGACAAAAAAGCCTGAACCAACCCAAACACCCACACCCAAACCGTCAAAAAAGAAAAATAAGAAGAAACAAAAGAAAGCAGACAAAACAAATAGAACAGAGAAAGAAAAGAAGAAGGCAGATAAATCCCAAAAGACGCAAGATAAAGAGGATCAGTTGGATACTGTTAAGTATGCATATACAAAAGATGAACCTGTAAAATTTCAATGTATACAAAATTCAGATGATTCTCACATCCCGCAAATCCAGATCATATCCAAAGGCTCCGTTCAGATCCTTTCCTTTCGTATTAATGGAACAGAGTGTCCCTGGCACTGGGAAGAAGACAGGATCATACCAGATGTGGCAAGCAATGATGATACAAATAAAATAGAACTGCTTGTTATTTCACAGGGTGGTAAACTGATAGAGATGACTCCCTGGAGTTTTTCCTCATAGACGATACAGAAAAACAATGGTATAATTCACCATATTATATGAATTTTTTTCTGAATGAGGAGGACACATATGTACAAAGTAATTTTGTTTGACTTAGATGGAACATTGACAGAATCCGAAGAAGGTATCACAAAGTCAGTCCAGTATGCACTGGAGAGAATCGGTCGACCGGAACAGGATCTTGAGAAACTGAAAGTATTCGTAGGACCGCCGCTTATGGAAATGTTTATGAAATATGCGCAGCTCGATGAAGAAACCGCAAAACAGGCAGTGGAAATTTACAGAGAACGTTATTCTGTAACAGGCATCTTTGAGAATGCTGTATATCCGGGGATTGAAGATATGCTGGCGCAGTTAAAATGCAAAGGATATATTCTTGCAGTTGCATCTTCCAAACCGGAAGTATATGTAAGACAGATTCTGGATCATTTCGGACTTACTCAGTATTTCACGGAAATCGGAGGAAGCGAAATGGATGGAAGAAAAACAAATAAAACAGAAGTTATTGAAGATGTTCTCCAGCGCCTGCATATGGAAAAACACAGAGATCAGGTTATTATGATCGGCGATAAGGAACATGATGTGTATGGAGCGCGTAAAGCTGGGCTGGAATGTATAGCGGTTTCTTTTGGCTATGGAACTGAGAAAGAACTCAAACAGGCAGAACCTCTGAAAATTGTTGATTCTGCAGAAGAAATTGTAAATTTTTTCGCCTGAGCCCTCTGCGAAAGCAAACTGTTATTTCCAAAATCTGGAGGGCGGTATATCCGGTAGGGATTCATTTTCTGGCTTCACAGATTGTCGCAGGAATTGCCCTGAGGATATTGACGGAAACTGTGATCAATCCCGCGGAAGTCTACTATGCTCATACAATTTTCCTGACGGGACTTACCGGAATTTTGGCCATGATTCCGGCACTGTATTTTTATCGGAGAGATAAAGTCAGAAGAATTGCAGGAGGTCTGATCCCAGCACAAAAAAAAGAAACACTTTCCTTACCGGGGATAATCCTGTTGCTTCTGACAGGAGCCGGACTTGCACAATATGGAAACTTTCTGATGGCAGTGCTTCAGTTATTTATCGACAGCAGTGTTTATCAGTACAGTATGGACAGGATCACAGAGGGAAAATCTCTTCTTATGATGATTTTCTGGATGGGTATCATAGCACCGGCAGCAGAGGAAGTGATCTTTCGGTGGCTGGTTTATCTGCGCCTGCGCGACTGGCTGAAGAGACTGGTGGCAGTGGTGATCTCAGGACTGATGTTCGGTATTTATCACGGAAATATTGTGCAGGGGATTTATGCGGGCATTCTTGGAATTGCATTTGCGTGGATACTGGAAATGAGCGGAAATATTTACAGCAGTATGCTGCTTCATATGGGAGCCAATATCTGGTCGCTGGTTATAACGGAATATGCGTTAAAACTGTTTTCGATGAAATATGGTGTACAGATTTTGATTCTGATCTACCTGATCTTGCTGATCAGTATGGTATACTGCTTTATCCATTTTGAAAAAATGAACAGTATCCGGAAAAATAAAAGACTGATATGAGAGATTTGCTGAAAGTCTGCTATGAACAGGGAACATTAAAGAAAAATAAATATAAATTTCTGGATATTGATGAAAAATACCTGATAGATATCACATATACGAGGAGGGAAGATACGGGCGAGGGGATTTCGTTCGGAAATAATAAGAATGAGAATGCAGAACTGATGTCTGCACTGAGGGCTGATTATGAAGAAGCGACGGCAGAAGAGCTGACGGGGGTACCATGCGGAATGCTGGAATTTGGTTATAATGATGTGCCGCTTTCAGAGCTGGAAGAAACAGCCATCAGTGCCGGTGGAACCGAAAATGTATTTATTGATGCGTCCTGCTATGTTTTCCCGACATTTAAAAGAACACTTGCATTTCTGGAAAAAAATGGATATGCTGATTACACAGTGGATGAAAATGACATGAAGGGGGAAGAATTGCTTGTATTTTCAGATAGCGACAGTCAGGGAGACTCAACGGCATCTGAAGACGGGCAGACTGTGAATGAGCAGCAGGCAAAAGAGCTGGAAAAAGCGATCTTTGTATATTACAGGTGTCCGAACTGGGTGGAAACACTGGAGGGAGTAAGCGTGCAATGTGAGGCCGGAGGAGAAATATATAACTTTGCCATTCTCGAAGAAGAAGCCCCTGAATTTGTGAAAGAGGCACTGAAAGAGCATAAGGAAGGAACAACAAAATAATAATGAGTAAATTGATACGTCTGGATAAGTTTCTGGCAGATGCCGGAGCAGGAACCAGAAGTGAGGTAAAGAAATATATTCAAAAAGGAAAAGTTCAGATTAACGGTGTGCCGGCAAAGAAACCGGAGGTAAAGGTCGGTGAAGAGGATGAAGTAGTTCTGGATGGAAACAGAATTTGGCGGGCACCGGAATTTGTCTATTATCTTTTGCATAAGCCGGCAGGATATGTCAGTGCAACAGAGGATAAGAAAGACAAAACAGTAATGGAACTGGTACCATCAGACAGAAAAGGTCTGTTTCCCGTGGGAAGGCTGGATAAAGATACGGAAGGTCTGCTTCTGATCACAGATGACGGACAACTGGCACATGAGCTTCTTTCTCCAAAGAAGCACGTAGACAAAACCTATTATGCTGTTACAGACGGATGTATGACTGATGAGGATGTACAGAGATTTGCCGAAGGTTTGGAAATCGGGGAAAAAAATCTCACTATGCCTGCGAAATTGGAAGTTATCAGTACGAGAAAGGTCGAAGAGCCGGAACTGCCAAAATATCCGTCAGGATGGTCCTCTGAAATCCGTCTTACGATCAAAGAAGGAAAGTTCCATCAGGTTAAGCGAATGACGGGAGCTGTAGGGAAGAAAGTTATCTATCTGAAGCGGATTTCAATGGGCGTGTTAAATCTGCCGGATGACCTGAAAAAAGGTGAGTGCCGTAAGCTGACGGTCGAAGAAGAGAAAAAGCTGAAGGACAGCGTTGGTATAAAGTAACTTAAACCGTAAAAATAATAAGAAATTTGCAAAAAATCCTCTTTACATGGAGGGTTTTTGTATGCTATACTACAGAAGTTGCGAGTCACGCGCATCTACTGCGTGTGCAAAAATATACACGTTCGGAGATTCCCGCGGATGGTGCCCTGCGGTGTGAGGCTGGGTCCCCAGGAAAGAGAACCGGGCGGAAGAAATTAACCAAAAAGGAGAACAAACATGAGCGTTATTTCAATGAAACAGCTTTTAGAAGCAGGCGTACATTTCGGACATCAGACAAGAAGATGGAACCCTAAAATGGCTCCATATATCTACACAGAGAGAAACGGTATCTACATCATCGACTTACAGCAGTCTGTAGGCATGGTTGACGATGCTTACAATGCAATCGCTGATATCGTAGCAGACGGTGGAAACATCTTATTCGTTGGAACAAAGAAACAGGCTCAGGATGCTATCAAAACAGAAGCAGAGCGTTGCGGACAGTTCTATGTAAACGAGAGATGGTTAGGTGGTATGCTTACAAACTTCAAAACTATCCAGAGCCGTATTGCAAGACTGAAAGAAATCGAAGCTATGGAAGCAGATGGAACATTTGACGTTCTTCCTAAGAAAGAAGTTATCGAGCTGAAGAAAGAACTCGCTAAGTTACAGAAGAACTTAGGCGGTATCAAAGAAATGAAGAGACTTCCGGATGCAATCTTCATCGTAGATCCTAAGAAAGAAAGAATCTGCGTACAGGAAGCTCATACATTAGGAATCCCGCTTATCGGTATCTGCGATACAAACTGTGATCCGGAAGAACTGGATTATGTAATCCCGGGTAACGATGATGCGATCCGCGCAGTAAAATTAATCGTTTCCAAAATGGCAGACGCTGTTATCGAAGCAAATCAGGGAACAGCAGATGCAGACGGTGAAATCGAAGCTGAATCTGAAGAGTTCGCAGCTACAGAAGAATAATTTTTTGAACAAGAGCAGGAAAGCCGTTAGGCTTTCCTGTCATTGAAAAAGGAAAAGCCCCTCCGGGCGATTTATGATCATATTATTCAGGAGGAAAATGAAATGGCTATCACAGCAGCACAGGTAAAAGAATTAAGAGAAAAGACCGGCGCCGGAATGATGGATTGCAAGAAAGCTCTTGCAGCTACAGAAGGTGATATGGATAAAGCAGTAGAGTTCCTTCGTGAGAAAGGTCTTGCTACAGCACAGAAGAAAGCAAGCCGTATTGCAGCAGAAGGTCTTTGCAAAACATTAGTTTCCGAAGATGGAAAGAAAGCAGTTGTTGTAGAAGTTAACGCTGAGACAGACTTCGTAGCTAAGAATGAGAAGTTCCAGAACTACGTTGCAGATGTAGCAGCTCAGGCTATGAATACAACAGCAGCAGATATCGATGCTTTCCTTGCAGAAGCATGGGCACTTGACACAACTAAGACTGTTAAAGAAGCTCTTGCAGCTCAGATTGCAGTTATCGGCGAGAATATGAACATCAGAAGATTTGCTCAGGTTACAGAAGAGAATGGTTTTATCGCTTCTTATACTCATATGGGTGGTAAGATCGGTGTTCTTGTAGACGTTGAAACAGACGTACTTAACGACGCTGTTAAAGAAATGGCTAAGAACGTAGCAATGCAGGTTGCAGCTCTTAAACCACAGTACACAAGCGACAGCGAAGTAAGTGCTGATTACATCGCACACGAAAAAGAAGTTCTTATGGCTCAGATCCAGAACGATCCGAAAGAATCCCAGAAACCGGCTAAGGTTATCGAAGGAATGATCGCAGGACGTATCAAGAAAGAACTTAAAGAAATCTGCCTTCTTGACCAGACATACGTAAAAGCAGAAGACGGAAAACAGTCTGTAGCTAAATACGTAGAGCAGGTTGCCAAAGAAAACGG
>CAVCYJ010000174.1:0-6953 GCA_963605995.1 Holdemanella biformis
TGACAGGTGTGTGGATGCGATTCTGGCGCAGATGGAAGTTATGGGAATTAAATAACTGGTTATTGAAGGGCAGTCTCTTTTTGAAGGGGGCTGCTTTTTTTACCGAATCAAGTAAGTCCCCTGCTTCAATTGCGAATAGCTGCTCGATTGAGGGACGCGCAGAAAAGGGGAGGGATGGGGTGTATGTGTATGTCTGGGGATTGGAGGTGTGAAATTATAAAAAATTCAGACAGAAGGAAAAGAAAATGTTTTTCTTCTGTCTGGATTTTTTAAGAGTGATGTTTGAGCTTTTGCTGGTATTCTTTTAGTTTTTTTTCGTAGCCCAGGTCACCTGGTTCGTAGAAGTGTTCGCCCTGGATTTCGGTGGGGAGGTATTGCTGGTCTACGTAGTGGTTTGGATAGTCGTGGGCATATTTGTAGCCGATGCCGTGGCCGAGTTTTTCGTGACCGCCGTAGTGGGCATCCTGGAGGTGGGCGGGGACTGTGGTTTGGGTGTGTTTGACAGAGTCCATGGCAGCAAAGATGGCATTGACTGCGGAGTTGCTTTTTGGAGCGCAGGCCATGTAGGTGACTGCCTGGGAGAGGATGATCTGTGACTCTGGCATTCCTACCCGCTCTACTGCCTGAGCTGCGGCTGCTGCTACGCAGAGGGCCTGTGGGTCGGCGTTTCCGATGTCTTCGGAGGCGAGGATCATGATTCGTCTTGCGATGAATTTGACATCTTCTCCGGCATAGAGCATTTTTGCGAGGTAGTAGACGGCTGCGTCCGGGTCGGAGCCTCGCATGCTTTTGATGAATGCGGAGATGATGTCGTAATGGTTGTCTCCGTTTTTGTCGTAACGGACAACCCGTTTCTGGATGCACTGGGAGGCTACGTCGAGGGTGATATGGATGAGTCCGTCTTCGCTTCTCGGGGTGGTGAGGATGCCGAGTTCGATGGCATTGAGTGCGTTTCTGGCATCGCCGCCGGCCATGTCTGCGAGGAAGTCGAGGGCATCTTCGTCTATCCGGGCTTTGTAGTTTCCCATTCCTTTAGTCTTGTCATTGACCGCGCGGAGGATGAGTTCTCTGACTTCAGGAATTTCCAGAGGTTTCAGTTCAAAGATGATGGAGCGGGAGAGGAGAGCTGCGTTGACTTCGAAGTATGGGTTCTCTGTGGTTGCACCGATGAGGATGATGGTTCCGTCTTCTACGAAGGGAAGTAGGTAGTCCTGCTGTCCTTTGTTGAAGCGGTGGATTTCATCGATGAAGAGGATTGTTTTTTTTCCGTACATTCCAAGCTGTGACTGTGCCTGCTGTACAACTGTTTCCATGTCTTTTTTGCCCGCTACGGTGGCATTGATCTGGGTAAATTCAGCACTGGTCGTATTGGCGATCACTTTTGCCAGGGTGGTCTTGCCGGTTCCAGGAGGGCCGTAGAAGATGACTGAGGTGAGTTTGTCTGCTTTGATGGCTCTGTATAATAAGGTGTCTTTTCCGATGATGTGCTGCTGACCGACAACTTCATCGAGGGTAGTCGGACGCAGTCTGGATGCGAGAGGTGATTCCTGATCCAGAGTTTTTGATTTCGCGTATTCAAATAAATCCATAATTTTTCTCCATAAAAAAATCAGATATTGATATATGATAATCGTTCAGCAGTCTACTCAAAATCCTGCCGCCGCAGGCGATAGGATTTTGACTCATAACTGTGAAGGTACTGAACAGTTATGATATAAGAACATATATTTGCCTTGGTGTGTATTAGTATAACGTATTTGGAAATCTTTGTAAAGATTGTGCAAAAGCAGAAAAAAGGAGGAACTTTACAAAAGCTCCTCCATTATTTTGGCATAGATTTCCTGATAGTGTGTGGACCATTTTCGGCAGATGGACTGTGCGGCTTCCAGATTTGGGGCGGCGATGTTCAGGTCGATCAGGGAATTCCCCTTTTCAATCAGCTGGCATCGGACGGAGTAGCTTCCCTGCTTGGTGATGTAATAATCAGCAGGAGTTACGATACGGTCTTTGGCCTTGAAGCCGGACGACTTCAGGTATTCTCTGATTTCCTGTTTGATCTCAGGAGAGACATCCTTCTGGAAAAAGGAGAGGGTCTTTTTGCCATCTTCTGTGATACGGTAATGAGAGGCATTGGAGCGGGTATCCATAGTGATCAGTTCCGCTTCTACCAACTCTGAAATTGCCTGTTGAAGATGGAAATAATTCGTATATTCCCGGTCCAGGATAAACTCTGAAATCTGAGAGTTGGTCAGAGTGCCCTCCGTATTCTGAAGCATATATAATACGATTAATTTATAAATGGTAAATGGTGTTGACAAGTGGTTCCCTCCTTTGCATCGGGTTGCAGAGAATAGATTTAACGAATCAGTTAAATTGTTTACCCTGATAACTTTGTTCTTCTTTCATCTTATGATGCAGCATGTTCAATACCTCACGCTTCCGGCCGGCCCAGAGCGGCGCGATCAGCAGGTCTTTTGGACCATCGCCTGTGATGCGATGGATTACGATATCCGGACGCAGGTGTTCGAGACAACTGGTCAGGAGTGAGAGATATTCATCCCTTTCATAAGTCCGGAACATCCCCTTTTCATAATCTGCCGCGAGATCTGTGCCGCGCAGTATATGCAGAAGCTGAAGCTTGATTCCCTGGATGTCCATCCGGTTCAGATATTCCATAGTTTCGAGAATATTATCTGTACTTTCTCCCGGCAGTCCGAGGATCGTGTGTACGATGATTTCGATGCCCTCCCTCCGCAGGCGTTTAACGGCATCGTCAAAAACAGAAAGCCGGTATCCTCTGCGGATATACTGAGCTGTAGACTCATGGATCGTCTGAAGTCCAAGTTCCACCCATACGGGTTTCTGTTTATTGAGCTTGGACAAAAGTTCTACAATCTCCGGGCTGAGACAGTCTGGTCTGGTACCAATAGAAAGTGCCACGACCTTTGGATGGACAATTGCTTCTGTAAAAATCCTGTTCAGATACTCTACCGGAGC
The DNA here is from genome assembly GCA_963605995.1 of Holdemanella biformis. Classification (GTDB taxonomy): domain Bacteria; phylum Bacillota; class Clostridia; order Lachnospirales; family Lachnospiraceae; genus Blautia_A. Next base: position 2,998 of record CAVCYJ010000174.1, read on the forward strand.
GTAAGTATTGGTATATGCCTGAAAATATGCGATATACTTATGGATCGGCCTCTTCTGAGACAGAATGCTGATCTGACTTTCTATCTGGTCAGTGATGGAGAGTGCCGCGTCTGCGGCAAAATCTCCGCTGCCTCCCGCACTGCAGAAGATACAGCCACGGGTTCCGATCTTTCCATCACGGTTGGGGCAGGACATTCCGCCGTTTAGTGTTACCTTGTAGACTTTTTCACCAAACCGTTCCCTGAGCATATAGTCAAGGGAATGATAAGGCTTTTCGCCCCATTTCGTTCTGAACTGTGTCATAAGTTATGAGAGCCTTCCGGTAAAGAACTGTCTGCGGTATCCGTATTGCCGGAATCTGTATCTGCAGGTTCATCCTTTGGAATATAGTTATCAAAGATCCTGACCAGAAAATGTCCGTTGATAAAAGCCTCCAGAGCGAACCCTAACAGGATCAGCAGCATGATGACACTGGACTGTACGCGGAAACTCTGGATCAGAAATACTGAAGCAGGTGCAAGTGTGATAACAGCCATCAGGATCGTGTACGGAAGATGGCGGACAGCCATCAGAAAGGAGTTGCGGAACGTATTTCTGATGGAGTTGTAAAATTTTGCAAGTACCGGATAGATATAGAGAAAAATCATCAGATACAGGAATCCGAATGCAATGAGAAGGATGTACAGCACACGTGATATGGAACCATCCATACCGGAAGCAATGTTAAGGTCAAGGTACAGGATAATTCCGACAGCAAGCATGATCAGGTGAATGACGGTCGCCTGTCGGAAATTCTGCCGGAAGGATTTGAAGAAGCTTCTGATAATATAGGATTCTTCATTGCGAGCCATTTTCAGGGTGACATAGTGGAGTGCAGTCAGTGATGCACCGATAGTTACAATTGGAAGACAGCAGATCAGAAAGACTACATTAAGCATAATAAGATCTGCCACACGCCCCATGACGGTGAAGAATTTGTTGTCCATGTTAAAAAATCTGTCCATTCTTTTTGAATACTCCTTTTATACGTATGGTGTAGTGTGATGTACAGAAACAGAAATCTGCCATAGTCTGTGAACGATCCTGTCACAGGATATTCTGCACAAGATTTATATATTAGTATAACGAATCAGGCAGGAAAAATCAAATAGTTTGTTGCCGGAGTTCAGGTGACCAGCAGTTTATCGACTGTGACGAATTCATATCCCTTCTCTGTAAAAAAATCTGCGATCAGCAGGGCTGCTTCCACAGAAGACGGATAGGCATCGTGCATAAGGATAACAGAGCCGTCATGAACTTCTTTTCTGGCAATGGAAAGGATGCAGTCTGTGTTCTGATTCTTCCAGTCGAGAGTATCGACATCCCAGAATACGGGCAGCATGGAGACGGAAAGTTCCATATCTTTGCCCCATGCACCGAAAGGAGGCCGTACATAAGAAGGATAGATTCCTGTAGTCTCATAAATGCGGTTGTTGGTTTTCTCAATTTCAAGGCGGGCTTTCCGGGCAGAAACCTTATTAAGCTGTACATGATTCCAGGTATGGTTCCCGATCAGGTGTCCGTCTTTTTGCATCTGCTGAAGAATATTTTCATTCCCATCGATATTTTCTCCGACCAGAAAAAAAGATGCCAGGATTTTTCGCTCGCGCAGACCATCCAGAAGCAGAGGTGTATACCTGGCATTTGGTCCGTCATCGAAAGTAAGGGCGATCCTTGGCGATTCTTTTGCAGAAGAATCAGTAAGTCCTGCATTTGGAAAAGCTGTTGTCCGGTATGGCAGTGTATCGGATGGAGCGGTAATCAGAGACTGACTTACCAGCGAAAGCATCCCCGGACCTGCGATCACGGTAAGTGTCCGTGTGCGTCTGTCCACATCAGAAAAGAACAGGACCAGAAATAAGATTCCACATAATAACAGGATTGGATTTACTTTAAGCTTCATGATAGCGGGACTCCTTTATTTCTCTTACAGTATATGAAAAAAGGAAAGCAATTCATACCAATCTGTTGTATAACGTCCATATCAGTTTACATGCCTGCAAAAAAATGCCCTCCGGGCAGGAGCGAACTGCGTCGGAGAGACATTATGTTGCTGAATCGACCCACTACAGGCGGAAAATCCCACAAAGCAGGATTCCTTTTTGGCTTGAGGCACCTAAATCTCACGGCTGTTTTGGTACACATGCAATACGTATCTGTCACGTCCGTCACGTTTTGCTTCGTAGGCGGCACTGTCAGCACAAAGCAGCAGCTCGTCAATAGAGGCATTCTTATCCGCTGGCAGATATATGGCACCAATGCTGGCAGAAACCTGTACTTTCTTTTCGTTTTTACAGTATTCAGATTTCAGTGCCTGATTTAATTCCAAAATCTTCAATTCAAGTATAGGATAGGGCAGGTTTCTTAACAGAAGACAAAATTCATCGCCTCCAAACCGTCCTGCCAGATCCTCTGAAGTGAGAATGGCTTTCAGTTTTTTTCCAACTTCACGGAGAACCTGATCTCCTGCTATATGTCCTAACTGGTCATTTACGTTCTTAAAATAATCCAGATCCAGAAAAACGAAGCCGATCGGATCTGACCTTTCACCCTGCAGGATTTTCTCAGCCTCCAACAGAAAAGTATCTTTGTACATCAGTCCGGTCATACTGTCGGTCTTTGCCTGAAATTCAGCTTCCGTACGTATGAGGTGCTCTCTGGCAAGAATGATGGAAAAGTCCTCTGTCTGAAAGAACATATAATAAAAAATCGTACTGAAAATAATGGATGTACGACCGATGTTATGTATGTCATAAATGGTTTCTGCTATCATGGTAACAGCAAGATATATGGCAATAAGCAAACTTATCTTGGATTCCAGATTCTTTTCCCGACTGAAAGACTGAAGGGTAAAAAGAAGGAGGATCACGAGGTACAGGAATATTACAAGCTGAGACATATAGCCCAGAGGGCCGCGGTGAAAGTGGTTGCCCTTATCGTAAGAAAAGGCAATTTTACTGAAAAATGCGGTACAATGCACGCAGGCTGACAGCAGAGCAGGTATTGACAACAGCAGTTTGTGACACCGGTTCAGGCGGTTTCTGGTGTTAATGAGGATAGAGAGATACACCAGGTATGGTCGCAGGGTATATCCGACTACAGAGAAGAAAATCCTCCACATGGTCGGCCGGCTAAAGGAAGCGGTAACGAGTTCCAGATTATAAGCCAGCAGTTCGATCACCTCCAGCCCAAGGAGAATAAAAAAATTATATATTAATTCTTTTTTCATGCGCCTGTCTGTGACAAGAAAGATATACAAAAAAACAATTCCTGCACAGGGGGCAAGGTTAATTTCCAGACAAGTGCGTATGGTCATGCTATCATTCCTCGAAAAATGTTGTTAATGAGAATATCAGAAAGTAAGCCTTCATACCTTTGAGACAAAGGTATGAACTACTTACTATAATAAAAGCTGAAAGGGATTAAGTCAATATAAAATCAGGAGTTACTTCATTCTGTGCCCGGAACCATCAGGAGTTACTGTTCACTCCGTGCCCAGTAACACGCTTCGCGATGCACAGAATTTATGCTAGACGCATAAATTCGCGCGGTATGTCTCGGGTTTTCTGTGAGCATTGCTCACAAAAAACACCTCGCGGGATATTACCAGTGAACAGTAACCATCAGGAATCCGTATGATGGATCAGAGATAAAATGTGCTTGTGAAATGCAAGACTGCGGAAGTATAATATAAAGGAAAGATTTTTTACGAAGAGAGGAGATTTTGATTATGAAATATCATTCAGTATTAGATTTACATACACATACAGTGGCCAGCGGTCACGCATATTGTACTCTGAGGGAGATGGCGAAGGCGGCTTCGGATAAGGGGATGGAGCTTTTGGGAGTTACGGAGCACGCACCGATGATGCCGGGAACCTGTTATAAGTTTTATTTTCATAATCTTAAGATCGTGC
>CAVCYJ010000175.1:0-6934 GCA_963605995.1 Holdemanella biformis
ATACATAGGGTGCAATTTCGCTGATTGGCTTCAATATTGTCCTGCTTAAAATCTTATATACTGCCTGTTCATCTTCCGTCAGATTCAAATTCTGTTCAAAAACAGGAAGTACAATCTTAATTGTATTTTCTGTGACTTCAAAATTCGGTTTTCTTAATCCGTTTTCATAAAGCTGCTTGATTCTTGTAATTCCGGTTCCAAAGATCTCGACAAATCCCAGTCTGTAAAATACATTGGCAAGATTTCGGTTTCTTAAAACGGAAATTCTGCCGGATAAGTACTCCGTTTCCGATATTCCTGAGGGTAACCCTCCGGGAGAAATTACTTCTAACCTGTCATCAAACATCAGAACTCTGATCTGGGATTCCACATCCCAGGCTCTATGGATAAGAGCATTTGCAATAGCCTCTCTAAAAGCTTCTTCCGGTATTTTTTCTATCTTTTTCCGTTCTATGCCCTGCACTACCTCATATTGATAATAATCTTTAAATACTTCTATGGTCTTATCGTATGCATCCAATATGGATATATTTTGAAAAGTGGATCTCTTTTGAATAATGCTGATATTTTCCCCAAACTTTACAATATCAATTCCGGGAAAATGATTTTTGTCCGCTAAAAGTCCCGCCGCATTATTATATCCATTTTCGTTGTCATATAAGTTTAAGGTTTTTAAGGTATCCTGATTAAACGTTTCAATTTGAATACTTTCTTTGAGTTTTTGATGTAAAACATTAAACGTTAATACCTGATCCTTACATGGTAATTCCTCAAATCGTATATTTTTTCCCTCTAAAATAAGCCTGGACAATTCCAATGTGTCTACTTCTATTGTTGCAGTATCATTTCGCTTGTATGCTTTGGATTTATATAAATACGGCTTATGAGCACCGGGTTTTACGGTAAGACTTATGGTATTATCATTTTGTATTTCAAGAATATAATCCGGCTGGGGCGAAATATTATCGTTAATTTTGTTTTCAATATCCAGACAGGCCTGCTTTACATCTGATAACCCCTTGACATTGCCATTGTCATCCATTCCAAAAAGGATTACTCCACCATCATAATTTGAAAAAGCACTTACCGTTTTTAAGAAAGTATTTGTAATGGCTTCTTTAAATTCTATTGTCCGTGTTTCACGCATAATCCGATCTCCTTTCCAATCGTTTGGTATTTATTATATGCAAAATCAATCAAAAAAACAATCGTATTTTTTTACGATTGTTTTTTTGATCGTTTTATAATCGAAAATAATCATTTTCCTATGCGATCCACGCTTTTATTGCTGCCGAAAGCTTCTTATCAATATCCTTCCTGGTTGTCTCGCACTCATTAGGGTAGTCCTTTGCTGCTTTGAAGACAAATTTGAAGACGAACTTTAACCCCACCGGAAGTGCCCTCCGGAGCAGGGATTCCGGCAGAACGAAATGTGTGCCGTGTTCATAGACAAGAGCTTCGCACTCACAGGTGTGAGGATGTTCCTCCAAGCGCTTCTCCATGCGGCGGACATATTTTCCAGCCTCCCAGAAGGAATCATCCTCCGCGGCGACAAGGATCAGTTTTCCCTGGATCCTCTCCACTTTTATCATTTCTTCTTCCGTATGCGGTCTTGCTTTTTCTGAATCTATGAAAAGCCAGGTGCTTCGTTCAAAATCGCCGGATCCTTTGGTCTCTTCCTGAATCTTCTGCCAGTATACCGGATGCTCATACACAAACGGCATATAAGGAAGCGGTTCTCCCTTCCAGGACAGCGTCGATGCTCCCGGAATCGGCCATTCCTTACATCCGTCCTTATCTCCCTGTTCGAATCCCTGCCACACAAAATCACTGGGTGTCAACCCCATTGTCAGGGTAATATCTTCAAAATAAGACGCTGCAACCACTGCATCCATACCGGCAGTACTCATTCCCATAATGCCGACCTTCCGGTTGCCGTTCTGTTTCAACCACTTTATAGCTGTTTCTATTCTCTCCAGCGGATAATTCACATGACTGTAATTCTTTTTTCCCGGAGACATACACAGCACATTCACACCGTTTTTGTGGAGCCACTTTGCACCGCATTTTGCCATGTAATCATTCGGATCATCCCCGAACAATCCAATCACCGCACAATCCGCTCCATTTGGATTCTCATAATAAGTGCCGTAGAAACCGTCCTTCTCATTTTCAAAAAATTGTTTTTTCATAAACTGCCTCTTTCTGCCGTGGTATACATTAGCATTAGAAATTTTCTGCGGTTAGCTGCTTCTAACTCAGTGTAGCACAGTCCCTAAAAAAGAACAATATAAAGAAAGACCATCTATCAAACCGATGATAGACAGCCTTTCCCTTTTTCTATATTACCTATTAATTATTAGTACACCGACGTATAGATCTCTCCGTCCGCACAGTCAAATGTCACCACATCGGAGTATGCGTAGTTCCCCGCTGCATCCCACATTTCGAAGATCATGGCATAGCTGCCGTAATATAGGGGCGCTTCGCCGAAGGAGGTGTCCGCGGTCACGGTCAGCTCTTCCGCTGCGTACATTTCAAAATCATCATCTCCGCTGACGGAAGCAAGCTGCCAGAGCGTGGTGATCTCGTCGCCTTCTTCCAACAGACGCAGCTCCTTGCTCGCCATACCGGAATCGTCCAGTCCCTGACTTGCGCCGATGATGGACCACGCTTCTTCCGTAAAGTCATAGGCAACCTGAAGATTGTACTCTTCCCCATTCAACAGGATAGGTACGGAATACAGGTTGTAGTCGTCACCTTCATAAGAAAGCTCCATATACACCAGATGACCGTCAATGGCACCCCAGACACCGTGGAAATTATCATAGAAAATACCGTTGTCCCAATCCGCCGTCATGTCATTATCGGTACCGAGCAGCATCCTCTGATCATTATCGGGATCCACATAATACAGAGAAAATCCGATACCTGCCAGTACGTCAGCGGCATCTGCGCCCAGGGTCAGATAAGCGGTTCCTTCGTCATTCACATCCAGAGGTGCATTATCCCAGTCTTTGTCTGCCAGGGTGACACGTTCCGGCAATTCCTGAATATCCAGAGATGCCAGATATTCCTCTCCACCATCTGCCAATTCGCCGGTCAGTTCATAAGCATAGAGATATTTGAAAGCCACACCGGTTCCCATATTGATGTAACCGTTGAAGTCATCCACATCGCCGTTATAGGAATAATAGCAGCTTAAACCGGTGGCTTCGGAACGATACACGCCGCCCACGCGATAAACAATACAGTCATCCAGTGCATCGGATACGCTCTGCGCCGAAGGAAGCATCCATGCCGTCTGGCGGGCAAGGTGTCCTAAATCTACCATATTGGTGTATCCCTGTTCTTTGGTGTTACCGCCGTAATTCTCTGTTTGCGCTGCAGCACGCCCCAGTTCTGCGAAGAATCCCGGCTCTTCCGTTGCTGCCACAAATGCTTCCTGTCCGAAAGCCTCATAAGCATCTAAAAGCGGTGTCAGTTTTGTCAGATCCGTCACAGACAGTGTCGTCTGCTCTTCGGTTCCCACCGCTTCACAGCCTTCATAATAGGAATTACAGATAGCAACTCCCAAATCATCTCCGTCCATTCCGGGATTTTCCGCCAGTGCTCCCAGCCAACCGGTATAGTACCAGCCGTTGCCCAGCTCTACCTCTTCGGAACCTACCAGATATTTTGCAAAATTCTGGAACACTGCTGCCACATCTATGGTAGCCATCAGACAAGTGTCAAATCCAACCAGCTCCAACGCGGGATTTTCCTTATCTGCCGGCCACACCGCATCGAAAGCCTGATACATTTCCGACAGATCCAGGGAATCATAATCGTGAATTTCATCAAATGCCGCACCGTTTACAGAACCGCCACCGTGGTTCCAGAAGGTCACTGCTACTTTGTCCGCGGGATAATTCTCATTGGCAAAGGCAAGGAACGTAAACGTCAAATCATGCGCCTACCGTTAAATTTAACGCCGCTTTTATGAGCGGCGTGGTTTCCGGCATTCCTCGGGAAGCTCATCTGCCCAGGGCATCAGCTGGTCCAGTTTTGCCGGATCTATATTTCCTTTTTCGTCACAATGCTTAGGCAGCTCCGTGAGGATATGCCTGAAGTAGTAGTATGGGCGCAGATGGTTCAGCTTTGCTGTTTCTGAAATACTGTAAACAAGAGCACTGGCTCTGGCTCCTTTTGCTGTGTTATGGAACATCCAGTTCTTCTTGCCGATGCAGAACGTCCGGATAGCCCGCTCGGAAGCGGAGTTATCGATTGGGATATCCCCATCGGTCAGAAATACTTTTAAATATTTTTCCTGATGGATGACGAAATTTAGTCCCTGTCCGGTCTTGGATTTCGGAGGTACCGCACATACTGCAGTCTGTTGTTTTGCCCACGCAAAGAAATCCTCAACCAGCGGCTTTATCCTTGTCTGCCGCTGTGTAAGGCGATCCGTTGCGGAAAGTTCTTTTAGTTCGGTATCAATTCGGTAGAATTCCGCGATCTTTTGTAATGCCTGGTATGCCACGGAATTTTGTACTGCCTGGGGATCCTTTTTATCCGCTGCCTTTACGGCATCTGCGAAGGCTCTTCTCGCATGTGCCCAGCAGTTTGCGTTTGTCACTCCCGGCAGTTTTTTGTCCAGCAGATGATACTGCTCCAGACTGTCCGTGACCAGAACTCCTTTGTAGTTCCGGTAAAACTCCAGCGGCTTTTCGTGGTCCCTGCCTTTCTGGTATTCGTAGATCACCACGGGACGCTCCTTATAGAACTCCCCGGAACGGTGCACCCACATGTAGCATTTACTGTTCGGACGGTCACTATCACCGATCACCTGTGTAGGTGTTTCGTCCGACTGTGTCACCGGCAGGGACAGCAGTTCCTGCTTCATGCGTTCCACAAACGGTGCAAAATATTTCTCAGAGCACCGGATAATCCAGTTCGACATGGTCTGCCTGGAGATATTTACACCGTTCCGCTGAAACTCCTGCTCGACCCTGTGCAGTGCTGAGGAGTTCACATATTTTACATTCAGAATGGATGCAAGCAGGGAAGGAGTAACGATGCTTCCACGCAGAAGATCCTTGGGACGTTTTCCACGTAAGAATTCGTCCTGATGATCTCCGCCGGTGCCTACATAGACTTCCACGGTATGGACCTCTACTGTCCAGGATTCCGGCTCATGGCGCAGTCTTTTGTAAGTTTCATCCTTCATTCTGCGCCAGTTGCCTGCACCATAAAACGTATCCAGTTCTTCCGTGGATACCTGATAAGGCGGAAGTATCTCTTCCGGGAAAGCTTTCAGATCCGTTTCCCGTTGCCCTTTTTTCTTATGGTTACGTCGGGATGGAAGTACTTCCTCCGCAACAGGTTCTGGGACAGACAGATCACAGCAGTTTTCTGCCTCATTAAAGAAGGACAGCTGACCATCTATGGAATCCAGTGTTTCTGTGTGTTTTCCGAAACGATGACTGTTCGCTATGCGTACCTGTTCGATCAGCCGCTCGATGTTCTCATTCAGGACATCCATCTGCCCCTGCATCATAAGAACGATGGTGATCAGTTCCTCCCTGCTACGGTTATTCAGTTCTTCCGGTGTATGTCTGTCTGCCATTGTCCTGCTCCTTAAACTGCTTTCATTATACCAGAAAACACAAAGGATTGCGAATCGGCAGGAATGCGGTTTCCGTCATTCTGCCTATGCCTGTATGGCGGTGTGATGGTCATAGAGCCAAGGAAATATAAAGTTTTCAAGGTGCTGAAAAATTATCTGTATCCTCCTGTGGATACGTCACAGGTCATGAAACAGCATCCGGAGAGGCTGTGACACCGGGAATGAATCCGACCGGATCATAGGCGCAAAAAATCTATGTTTTGCACAAAAATCAGGTAGGCTTTTGCGGTGTTACTTCCCTGACCTTGGGATTCAGAGGATTCAGCCCCATCATAAGATACCGGAACTGTTCCTCTGTAAGGTCTGCGGCTTCTTCGCTGGTTCTCGGCCAGGACAGGGAGCCTGCCTCCAGGCGTTTGTAGAGCTGAAGAAAACCGTCTCCCATCCATAGGAGTCCCTTGATGCGGTCGGAACGTCTGCCGCAGAAGAGAAATAAAGTTCCCTTTTCAAAAGGATTCTGGTGGTATTTGTCTCCGATAATCATGGACAGACCATCAATCCCTTTGCGCAGATCTACATATCCACAGGCAATCACGACTCTGCGGATACTGGCAGCATCTTCAAGCATGACATACCTCCTGCAATAGCCTGCGAAGCAGGGATTCTGAAATATCGTTTGATAATTCCAAAGTCAGGCTACCTGATCTGATCACAGCAACTGGAGTCGTTGTTGCAGGGGCAGTTGGCACCGGTGCTATGTCCAGAGCAGTTTTTACCGGGATTTCCACAAAAGAGAGCTCAGACGGGGTGGTGACTTCCTGAAGTCCCTCCTGTTCACAGACTTCCCTGCGGATCTTTCGAAGCCAGTAATAGTAAGATTTTTCAGAAATGTCGTTTTCAGCAAGCCACTGCTTTGCCGTAGTGCCTGCCGGTCTGTTCTGGCACTGTCGAATGATGTTTATCCAGTTTGACCTGCGGACAGTAAGAGTTAATTGATCCATGCGCTTTAGCCTCCTCTAAAAAACTAATAGTTTTTTCGTGTCATTTAGATTGTGGCATAAAAAAGCTAATTAGCCAAGGCGCAGGATTTGACGTTTACTCGTTAACTGCAATTGCCATATGATTATCTCCTTTGCTTTTTCTTTATCATAACGTGATAATCTTGGCTTGTCTGTGCGTAAGTAAGCTATTTTTTCATTTCCCTGCTGATCCATTCCATAATTACATCCACAATATATTCCTGCTCTGTTTCTGTTAACTCCCGTCCTTTTGGAATATGATGCCATTTTTCAAGGCAGCCTCTGCAGCAAGTCGCTGTGGCATGCT
>CAVCYJ010000176.1:0-6918 GCA_963605995.1 Holdemanella biformis
TATAAAAACTGAAAATTTGACACAAAAAAAGCAGGCTTTATGCGGCCTGCAAGGGTTTTTTAGTGTTGCCTAACTGTCAAACGTCCGCGTCCATCATCCGGTATATCATTTCATAAATAACTATACCATTCGCTTTACACACAGCAACATATTTTGTCGGCCTATTCTATCACAATTCTTTTTTCTGTACAATCCAGTATCCGGCAGCTACTGTTCTCTTCGCGCTCAGTAACACGCTCCGCAATGCACAAGATTCATGCTGATTATATAAATCCGCGCAATATAAAATATCTGTCTTTACAATAAATTCCATTGGCATTATAATCCATTATGGTTCCTGTTTCCATTCCATATAACAGGTTTCAAAGCTTTTGAGATAACATATATAAATTTATCATTTACACTATCAGGGAGCATTTTATGTCTACAACAACTCAAAAAAGCCGTGTCCTTGACATGACCAATGGTAATATTGCCAGACTTCTGCTGGCCTTTGCATTTCCTATCTTTATGGGATGTGTGCTTCAACAGCTATATAATCTTGCTGATACAGCAATTGCCGGACACTTACTGGGTGACAGTGCTTTAGCCCAGATTGGTGCCACTGCTGCCCTGTACAGTCTTATTACCTCATTTGCCATCGGACTTACCAACGGGCTTTCCCTTCCTGTCAGCCGTAATTTCGGAAGTGGAAAAATGGACGAAATGAGAAAATCTGCCTGCTGGATGATCATTTTATCATTTGCAGTTGCAATCGTAATGACTGCCGGTTTTCTTATCTTTCGTTATCCTCTCCTGCATATTCTTCAGACACCGGAGGACACTTTCGCAGGTGCCATGAGTTACATTACTGTAATCCTTGCAGGTATTCCGCTGACCATGATCTACAATACGGAATCCGGTCTTCTGCGCGCAATCGGCAACAGTATCACACCACTGATTTTCCTGATCATCAGCAGTGTGATCAATGTAATACTGGATATCTTGTTTATGGGACCATTTCATCTGGGTGTACAGGGTGCTGCTACTGCTACTGTTCTTTCGCAGGGCATTAGCGTTATTCTTTGTTTTTTCTATATTATAAAAAATTATCCACAGCTTCATATAAAGCATGAGGATCTGCATGTTCCTTTCGGATTTGTTATGGAAATGTTTATTACCGGTATGAGTATGGCATTAATGAACGCTGTTTTCAGTATCGGAAGTGTTATCCTACAGGGTAGTATCAACGCACTGGGAAATGTCTATATCGCAGCTCAGGTAGGCGGCCGCAGACTGGCAGAGCTGTTTATGATGCCGGGAACTGCACTTTCAACCAGCACTGCAACCTTCTCAAGCCAGAACTTTGGTGCCGGTAAACGTTCCCGTATCTGGGGCGGAGTCAAAGTTGCTTTCGGACTTTATCTGATCTGGTGGCTGATTGCAATAGCTTTTTCCGTTTTTATCGCACCTTACGCAGTGAAACTGATCACCGGAAGCACCAACCCAACTGTCATTGACAATGCCCTCCTTTATGTACGGATCAGCACAGCCATGTTCCCGCCTATGGCATTTCTTGTAATTATGCGAAATGCACTTCAGGGGATGCTCCATCAGCTCTCTCCTCTGCTGTGCAGTGTTCTGGAACTGATTGGTAAAGTAATCTTTGCTTTCCGGATCGTACCAGTGAAAGGTTATCTGGCAGTCTGCATCTGTGAACCGGTCACGTGGGTAGTCTGCTTTGTATTTATTGCCGGAGCAGCATTCCTGTTCAGAAAAGATTTCAAAGACTTTGTTTAACCGAATCAAGCAAGTCCCCTGCTTCAATTGCGGAAAGCAATAAGCAGTGGGTGGGGACTTGCTTGATTCGTTAAATAAAAATGTCCATGTCCGTGACAGCTGCACGAAGATTGCTCCTGTTCGAAAAACAGACTGTTTCCGTATTGGTCCAGATCTTCCTAACAGCAATGCAGATGCATTTCATAAGGGAATGAGGAGAATAAAATGATATCGGATTGCTTCACATCGGTTACCTGACTATTATATTCTTTCAGTCAATCAGATCATTCTGGAATCGTGACAAATGTTCATATGGCAGGATGAGTCTTCCTCTGTACAGTCCGCATCCATCATTGATCAGGCTGTTATTTACTGCTGCAAACATATTTACATCCAGTTTTGACAGTTCCAGATTCAGCAGCTTAATTCCTCTTTCACAGGCATCATCGAAATATTTACATTCACCTTTTGGAATAGCATCTCGCCTTGCGCGTTCACTTTCCTGTTTCTTCTCATATCCAAGATGGTTTGCAGCACCGATTTCTGCCACATCATCCATATCCTTTGTCCTGATCTGTACTTCCAGAAATGAACGGGAGCTGTTATCATAGAACGTAATATGCAGAGACTGATAATCTGACTCTTTTTTTTCAGAAATATAATCTCTGTAATATGGTTTCACTTCCTCATTCAACAACGAAGAATGACTTAACTTTACCCCGTTTGCAGACTCTGCTGTAAATCCTCTTTCTTCCAGAAAGCCCGGAAGTCTGTTTGCAATGTCATATAAGTATTTCAACTCCTGTGTTTCTCTGTCTTCCCCGGGTTTCAAGTGACACTTCGGAAGAGAGATTACTATTCTGTATGCAATAAGATCACGAAAGCAGCTTAAGCGGTTCTTTAATTCTGCAATTGGCGGATAGGCTCCATGTCTGCTGTAATAGTCATAAATATACTCTACGATATATCCGTTAAATTTCTCTTCTGCACGGATCAGTGACTTAATGCGTCCTTTTACTGTAAAAGCCAGAAAAGGATATTCCCTGGTCATATATTTATAAAATTCCCTGATCTTCTGAGACTGTGCTGTAAGGAAATCATTATGTTCCAGCAGTTCCTTGATCTGAATCAGGAAATTACAGTGGAGCAGATCAATCTCATTGTGGTTCTCTTTCGCTTCTTCTCTCAGATCTTCCGTATATCTCTGTAAAATTTTTAGCACAGTATCTCCGGAATATAAATAATCATTTAACGTTATCATATGTATGCACCTTGCTTTCCTGGTCTTTTGCTATATTGCTGTTCTCAGTCAAGCGGATATTCGCAATCCGCTTCGCTACTTGCTCATAACCGAATAACTGCTCCGCAGTTTATCAGGAGTGGCTTGTACCACTCCTGATACAAGCAAGTCCCCACCCACTGCTTATTGCTTTCCGCAATTGAAGCAGAGGACTTACTTGATTCGGTTAAATTTTATCTTTTTCTATTCTATCAGACTTTAACAGTTTGGCAATGAAAATCGTATTATTTTCTTCATGTCAAAGCAGATATTCGCAATCTGCTTTGCATCCACGCTGCCCATTTTTCTTATAAAGCAGAATAAACAGCCAAATCCAGCTATTGTTGAACCAAATTCCGGGCAAATTCTGTTGAGAACTGCTCCGGCACCAGTCTGAATGCACATCCCATGGGTGCCACGAGTACCAGATTGATATCCTTATCTTATATCTTTTCCATTTGCTGCAATCTGTACATCGTCTTCAACGGTGATGCCGCCCCTGACCATAGCAAGCAGATTGGAATTTATAAATACATGATTTCCGATTTTCACCGAACAATTCCTTCAGGAAAGTGTTATATTCGTCTGTAAAAGGCATCGTATGATTCAGCTTGAACATCACCTGGCTTGCCCGCATGGCTTCCTTTGACCCTTCCGGATTCGGAATACGTATATCTACTCTGATTTCTTCACATTCCATTCAGCATCCCTCCTGAATCCATTTTTTCAGTGCAGCTTCCGCATCATCCACATTGCTTCCATAGATTGCAAGCCCCTTTTCTACAGCAGCACCTTTTGCTGCCTTCGCAATATCCCGCTCTGTACCAGAAAGTCCGCTGCCTTCATGTGTACAGAATGGATAAATTTTCTTTCCGGAAAAATCGTAGTTTTCCAGGAAAGTATAAACAGCCATCGGCATGGTTCCCCAATAGTTCGGATAGCCGAGATAAATCTCATCGTAATCGTCCAGATCCTCAGGAAAAGAAACCAGTTCCGGCCTTGCATTTTCCCGCTTATCTTTCTTTGCCTGCACTATGCAAATATCATAATCTGCCGCATAGGGAATCTTCTGCTCGATCTTAAAAAGATCTGCTCCTGTAAGCTCTGCAATCATATTTGCAGCTTTTTCTGTGTTACCCACTTTGATGTATTTCTTAGAGCCGCCGAAATAGTTCTCATCGGCTCTTGAATAAAACGCTATAAGTTTTGCCATATTCATTCCTGTCCTTTCTTCGGCCATGTCAGCACACCGATTTTCATGGCTTCTTCGTATCTTGATATTTTGTAGAAAAGACGATCCATCGTCTCTTCAATCTGGGCTTTTTGCCTTTGCAATATCTCCATATCCGGCTCTGTTGGATTTTCCACACAGTCACAGTCTACAGACAGATGATTCATTACACTGATATAGACCATATTTTCCGCACCGAGATAATCTCTTACACCAGTTCCTGCTTCTGCCCTGGAAGACAGGAATGCATTGATATCTTCAGACATGGATCCTGTGTCAAAGGATTTTCCACCGCTATGTATATTGCTCTTTCCTTTTTCACCGGATGCAATACCGATAGAAATATTTTTGATAGCTCCACCAAAGCCGCCCTGCGGGTGACCTTTAAAATGAGAAAGCACCAGCATGGAATCGTAATTTGCCAGATGAGAGCCCACATAATCTGCGTCCAGATAAGTTCCTCCTGTCACCGGTATTTCCAGAGAGCCCTCTTCATCCATAATGTCAACATCCGCAATTTCTGTGAATCCATGATCTTCAATAGGCTGACGGTGCATAGCTGTTTCAGAACGGTTTCCACCGTAAGCAGTATTGCATTCTACAATTATTCCATCAACCTTCTGTACCAGATCTTTGATCAGATCAGGATCCAGATAATTACTTCCATTCTCTCCTGTAGAAAGTTTAACTGCAACTTTACCCTTTAAATCCACTCCCAATCAATCATAAATGCTGGTATTACGAAACTGCCATAAAAGCAGGAACAGAGAAAATTCATTTCAAACAGGATAGTGATGCATTGCCTTGTGAACCTGATACACTTTAGTTTGATTGCTACATTTACATTTATATTTAAGTCTAAAGGAGAGACAGTCCATTTCTGGATGTCTCTCTTGTTCATTTTTCTCCATCTATTAGATCATAACTCATATCAAGAAAATCCAATACTTGTACGTCCCTTGCCGAGCCATCTCATCTTTCCAGGGATATTCAGGTTCTGTTCCGGATTTCCCACTTTAATTTACCAGCCATACCCCATGATCGTTCCGTTATTGATGTCATAGCTTCTCTGATTCACGGCATCGCTGGAATTTCCTTCTACGGTACAAACGATATTTCCTTCCGTTTTCTCCACGATTTCCACATGGTCTGAGGTTCCATCGCCGTTCCAGTCAAAAAAGATCAGGGTTCCGGGTGCTGGCGAGTATCCCCGGCTCTTCCATTTTCCCTTGCTCTGGAACCATGCGATTCCGTCATCGCACAGGGAGAACTTCGGCATCTTTCCGCTCTCGATCAGTCCTGCCTGATTCCCACACCAGCTGGCAAAGCAGACACACCATGCCACATGGCTGTCAAATCCATACCATGACCAGAACTTCTGGCCTCCCTGGTTTCCAAGCTGGGTAAGTGCCACCGATACGATCTGACCGTTGCCTCCAAACAGGCCGGCAAACAATCCGCCGCTGGAATAATACCGTAGGACGTGATGGACGTATTCTGGATCTCCATAGGCACTCCAGCCATGCGAAGCTGCCTGCTCATTGGAAAACTGCAGGGCATTTTCTGCACTGTAACCTCCGTAGTTTCGGAGTGCCCACGCTATGTATCCGTTGCCGTAGTTATACCCTTGCAGGGACAGTTTCAGCTTGTCCATGTCCTGGGGACTGATGCATCCGGCTTCCTTCAGGCAGTCCGCATAGTATTGGATTCCCACCTGTACGAAATAGCCTGCATCCTGGATGGCATAGATTCTTGCTCCATATGCTCTACTTTCATATCAATTTTTAGCCTTACAAACCGGAATTGAGATTTTATCTATTCCGAAGGATTTAATAACTATTAAATTTTGTTATCAAATACCTCTCAAGCCATTGAAAACACTAAGTTTATCACAGATGAGCTTTCCCTTATTGTTTCCCTTGTGTTATATCGTCCCGTCTGTGTTTACGAACTCTGACAAGGGCAAATACAATGGCACAAGAGGGCCAGTGGACCTCTGCTCTGTGCCGACCGAAGCGGCAGCGGAGACCAAAAAAATCTGGCAACAAATTATAATACAAAATGAAAGTGACATGGTGAACTGATTGAAATGCTTCTGATTTTTGTAACAAATGATTGATTGAACGATAAGGAGATTTGATACGATGAGAACGATATTTGCAGAATACAATCCACACAGAAACAGCATTGATGTATATACCAGTGCTGGCTATATGCTCCGCATTGATTGTTGGGAAGCAGAAAGAAATTTAAAAACTACACCCGGATCAGACTGTGCATTAAACGCACTTGCCATTGATGAACCGCTGGAATATGCCAAACTGTATCTCGATGGTACAATGCAGTTGTGGGTGGATGCAGAGGATTCCTTAGAAATTTAACGAATCAAGTAAGTCCCCTGCTTCAATTGCGGAAAGCAATAAGCAGTGGGTGGGGACTTGCCTGTATCAGGAGTGGTACAAGCCACTCCTGATAAACTGCGGAGCAGTTATTCGGTGTAGAGCTACGTAGCGAAGCGGATTGCGAATATCCGCTTGACTTCAAAGATAAATAAGGGACAAATAACCCTTTTAGATTTATTTGTCCCTATTATTCTTATATTTTTGCACAATCCATTATGATTTTCTGGCACATATCATATCCTAACACA
>CAVCYJ010000177.1:0-6828 GCA_963605995.1 Holdemanella biformis
GAACCGTGTCAGGACAGGAATGTAGCAGCACTAAGCAGAAGCTCTTGTGTGCCGTAAGGGTGCCTGGGCTGAGTTAACTGTAGAGGTAACGTCTGGGGAACCATTCCGAGGTGCGGCGCGCAAAAAAGAATATTCATGATGCAGGTCATCATATAACATAAAAAGCATTCAGGCTTTTATCTTCTGATAATTTCCCGAATGCTTTTTTACTTTATTTAATCAGGTTTATCCTGCTCTGCCTTTCGCGCTGCTTTTTCCTGCTTCTTTTTCTCACGAAGTCTTCTGAAAAAATCAGATAACATTACAGAACACTCTTCCGCCAGAACTCCCTGAGTAATCTTTACCTGATGATTAAATCCTTCTGTCTGCAAAAGATTCATTACTGAACCTGCGCATCCTGCCTTCGCATTCATACATCCGATCACTACCTCATCTATCCTTGACTGAACAAGTGCTCCGGAGCACATCTGGCACGGTTCCAGTGTTACATACATTGTGCATCCTTCCAGCCTCCAGTCACCAAGTTTTCTGCTGGCTTTGCGGATTGCATTCAGCTCCGCATGGGAGAGTGTGTTTTTGTCCGTGTTTCTTCTGTTATACCCACGCGCAATGATCTTGCCTTCATATACGATCACGCAGCCGATCGGTACTTCTTCCAGAGCTTCCGCTTTCTTCGCCTGGCGGATAGCTTCTTTCATAAAACGCTCCTGATCTGTCAATCTCTGCCTTCCCTTCTCTTTTATAGCAATCCTCGTAAATAATGCATTTAAGACAGTTCAGCAGAGCGCGAAAGACAAGAAAGATATCTGCAGGCGTGCTGACGCACGGCAAAGATATCTGACGCAGGATTTCACGCTCTGATGGACTGGATTAAGATGCATTATTTTAGAGGATTGCTATAGCTTACGCTAATAACCTTCATGCACAAAGAAAGCCTGAAAACTAACCGTTTCCAGGCTTTTTAATGCTTAGTCGAAGCGACGGGATTCGAACCCACGACCTCTGCGTCCCGAACGCAGCGCTCTACCAAACTGAGCCACGCTTCGTCAATGCAAGTGCTATTATATTAATAAAATTGCAGTTTGTCAATAGATTTTTTTAAATTTTTTAAATTTTTTCGAATATTTTTCTTCGAAGGTCATATACATTATTGAATATGGTTTTATGGAGGCAGCATTTTGGCTGGATATCGGCGTTTTATCGCATATGTATATGACTATGAAAACGGCAAAAAAGGCAGTAACTGTGGTTTTATCAAGGTAGAAGTAAAGGATCAGCAGTGTTCTGTAGAGATTCATCTGCATTGCCCGGGGATGCCGGAAAATGTGAGATGCAGAGTTTACGGATTTATACGGAAGGATGGTCTGATCAATGGAGTTCTGCTGGATACCTGTGAGACAGAAAAAGAAATTATAGAATGTATGATCGTCACGGATGCAATGGATATGAATGCTTCCGGAATCTCAATAGGAAAAATGAGCGGAATGATCATCACTGCCGATACAGGCGGATTCTTTGGCACAGAATGGGATGACCAGCCGATACGGCCGGAGGATTTCCATGAGATAAAAAATGTGCATGATACAGATATTACATCAGATATTACATCAGATATTACAGAAAATACTTCCAGTTTATCTGGCAGCGATTCCACATCTGCCACTGCCACTATACAGGAAATCCTGACACCTGACTCTGAAAAAGCATCCGAAGAAATACCTGTAGATACTTTCACAGACACCGAAGACACTCATGAAGCAACAGAATCTGCACTTTTAAATACCCACACTGCTCCGTCGACTCCTGCTGCATCGATAACAAACGTTGAACCGACAATGCCACAGATATCCACCAGCTCCAGGGCATCAGCAAAACCAGTTCCGGAAGAATTCATTCCGTTCTCAGACGGTGAATTGATGGCTGCATGGAAGATACAGCTCAATGACCTGAAACGTTTCCCACGGCACTGCTGCTCTCTGCGTAATAATCGTTTTATCCAGTACGGGCAGTACAATTTCGGGCATTTGCTTTTGGGACAAAGGAACAACGGACAGTACATCCTGGGTGTTCCGGGAGGATATAACCAGCAGGAACGGTTTATGGCAAATATGTTTGGTTTTCCCTATTTCAAAGAAAGCAGTTATGTGGAGATACCAAACGCACGGGGTGGCTACTGGTACCGTTTAATCGATGCCCCGGATTCCCACAGATAAAATTGTCTTCTGAAGAATCTTCTGAAATTCCTGAAGTTCTTCAAAAGTGTAACTTCCATATCCCGGCTTGAGGACTCCGTCCGAGTCCTTATAAGCCTGGAGATAATATTCCTTCGCTCCTTTGAGCCACTCTGAAATCTCCTCAAAATCTCTCTGTGTATGCAGTTCTCTGACCACTGTGGTCCGAAATTCATAGTCCAGAGTTCCGTGAAGCAGGAAATCCGCCGTTTCAAAAATACTGTCCATATCCGGTTTCTCAAGTCCTGTTAAACTCCCATAATTATCCGGATAGGCTTTGATATCCATAGCAATCTTATCTATCAGGCCTGCCTCTGCCAGATGTTTCACGATCTTTGGGCGCGAACCGTTTGTATCCAGTTTGATGGCATAACCCAGTTCTTTGATCTTTTTCAGAAATTCTTCCAGCCCGTCTGACAGTGTCGGTTCCCCTCCCGAAATACAGACACCGTCCAGGATTCCTTTTCTTTTTTTCAAAAATGCCAGAAGTTTCTCCTGACTGTAATCCGGCTGTTCTCCGGGTGCCAATACCAGTACACTGTTCTGACAGAACGGACAGCGAAAATTACATCCACCAAGAAATATAGTGCTGGCCACTTTTCCCGGATAATCGAGTAATGTTGTTTTGTTAAAACCGCAGATTCTCATTGTTTTTCCCTCTTTATGTAAACGGTATAAAAAGAGCCCTGTTTTACCAGGGTTCTTTTTCATCTGTTATCAAAGATATTTTGTATTACTGTTCAGTACCTTCGCAGTCACGATATTTTATATGCCGGAATTCAAATCAGTTCAACTGATAAACCTCTGCTGTCTGAAGTCCGAAGCTTAATGCTTCCGAATGGCTGTCAAAGTAAATATCCACGTGACCATAAGGGGTTCCCAGATCTTCTACCGTGTAAACATTTCCATTGATCAGAAGCTGTGTTCCAAATGGAACACCTGCCATAGCTACTGTACGTCCTGCCGTTGGTACTGTTCCACTGGCTGTCAGATTTCCCGCTGTACCACAGCACTGTGCACAATTACAGTATGCAGTCAGCGTAAAATTACCCAGATATGTTCCCTGTCCCGAACTTTCCGAGGATGACTGGCTCTCTTCTGAAGAAGAACTCTCTGACGTACTCTCAGACGAAGAGTTGTCAGATGTGTCCTGAGAATCACTGCTGTCCGTGTCCTCATCATAAGATTCATCACTGTCTCCATCATCAGAATCTTCTGAAGAAGCATCCTCTGAAGAAGCATCTTCTGAAGACTCATCTTCTGAAGATTCAGCTTCAGAAGAATCCTCATTATCGGAGTCTTCATTATATTCATCAGTTTCTGAATTATCGTTTTCAGCTTCCTGCTCCTGAGCTGCCTGAGCCTCTGCCTCTGCTTTTTCCTGAGCCGCTTTCTCCTCTTCTGCCTGCTGTATCAGCTGAGCAATACTGTTATCTGCATTGCTGATCTCTGCGGTCAGTGCTGCAGCTTCTTCCTGACTTGCACTGATCTGGCTTACATAGGATGAAATATTATCACTTGTATTTGCCGCAAGCTCCTGAACTTCCTGCTGTTTGGAAGCTCTCTCTGTAAGGAGTTCCTCAATAGATGCCTTCTCTTCTTTTGCCGTATTCTCCTGCTCGCTGATCGTATTCTGAAGATTCTCACATTTCTCCAGCATACTTCTGTCATACTGGGAAATCTTTGCAACACTCTCTGCATTGTTAAGAAAATCTGACAGATCTTTGGAAGAAAGCAGGGTTGTCAGTGCTGATGTACCGCCATTCTCATACATATACTGAATACGAAGCTTCATATCCTCATACTGTTTGTTTAAAGCCTTCTTTGCTTTCTTTAACTCTGTACGAAGCTGGTTCAGTTCATTTTCTTTCTCCCCGGCCTGCACACTGAGTTCGGAAATCTCACTGGTCAGTTCTTCATACTGTGTATTTAAATCAGACAGATAGTTCTCCAGCTCCTGCTTCTTACTCTCAAGGCTGCTGATATTCGCCTGTGCCTGTGCGAGTCCGGCTTCAGCTTCCTGTTTCTGTGCCTGCACATCAGCGATCGCATCTTCTGTCGCATATACAGTTGTTCCCATGGAAACAGCAAGCATTCCAGCCAGCAGTAATGAAAAAACTTTTTTCTTCATAAAATTAATCACCTTTCTACTTGATCTGAATGCCAGTATAACATATTCCGTAAAAAAATCAACACTTTTTATTAACTTTTGTAATAATTACGTAATATTTCACATTTTCCATGAGTACTTCAGCGATGTCATATCTCTTCACTACGGCACGAGCCGGTCCTGAAGACTTTGTATCACAGGAACACTGCATAGTAATCTCTACGATACAAAAAGCACTGCCCCCATTTCAGAGACAGTGCCTGTACTTTTTATCTTTTACTGAACATCGCCCGCCGGTCATTCAGCAGCTGCTTCCTCCGCTTCAGCATCCAAAACTGCCTGAAACTTGTCCAGGATAATCGTCTGAATTCTGTCACGGGTCGCGGAATTGATCGGATGTGCAATGTCGCGATATTCTCCATCTGTTGCTTTGCGGCTTGGCATAGCAATAAATAATCCCTTTTCTCCTTCAATCACTTTAATATCATGTACTACAAATTCGTCATCAATTGTAATGGAAACAACTGCTTTCATCTTTCCTTCTTTTGCTACCTTTCTCACACGCACATCAGTAATATTCATGATATAATTAACTCCTTTCGATTTACCGAATCTATCCGGCTCTTTTAATTTTTATTTCCGGGCTTTTTAACCCCTGGATATCATAAAGCATATCTATCATTTTTCTCTACGACAATCTTAACCTCTCCTTCGCCGCAGAAGTACGAATTTGCACGAATAGTATCCCGGCTCTCAACAATGCAGTTCTCAATATGTGTATTGTCCCCCAGATATACATTGTTTAAAATCACGGAGTTCTTGATAACGCAGTTATTTCCTACAAATACGTCTTTGAAAAGAACAGAATTCTCTACTGTACCATTAATAATGCACCCGCTGGCAACCAGGCTGTTCTTAACCTGTGCCCCGGGATTATATTTTGCCGGTGGCAGATCATCAATTTTCGTCTTAATCTCCGGCTCCTGTTTAAAGAAATAATTTCTGATCTCCGGCTTCAGGAAATCCATATTTGTTCTGTAATATGCTTCTGCCGTGGAGATATTGCTCCAGTATGCATCAATCTTATATCCGTAAATTCTCTTGAGATTCTTATAACGGATCAGGATATCCTGTACAAAATCATGTCTTCCTTCCTGAGCAGCCCTCTCGATCAGTTCGATCAGCTGCCTTCTTCGGATAACATAGATACCGGTTGAAATTGTATTATAAGAAGAAACCATTGGTTTCTCTTCAAATTCTTCAATTCTGCAGTCTTCGTTCATACGGAGAACACCAAATCTCTCAATCTCATTTGGATCATCGCAGGTAGTGCATACAACAGTCACATCTGCACGCTTCGCAATATGATATTCCAGAACTTTGTTGTAATCCATCTTATAAATACAGTCACCGGATGCGATCACAACATACGGTTCATGACTGCTCTTAAGAAACTGCAGATTCTGGTAAATAGCATCGGCTGTTCCCTGATACCACAGACTGTTCTCTTTTGTAATGGTAGGTGTAAATACAAAAAGACCACCCTGTTTTCGTCCGAAATCCCACCACTTGGAGGAACTTAAATGTTCATTTAAGGAACGGGCATTGTACTGTGTCAGAACAGCAACCTTCTGAATATGAGAACTTGCCATGTTGCTCAGCGCAAAATCAATACCTCTGTAGCTTCCGGCAATCGGCATCGCTGCAATCGCTCTCTTGTTTGACAGTTCTCTCATACGGTTATTGTTACCGCCCGCCAAAATAATACCTATCGCTCTCATTATCTGTCACCGTCCTTTGCTGCAATTACCTGTCCTCCTGCCAGTTCTCCGCCAGGATAATCTTCAGGACCTGTAATTCCTGAAATTGCTGTGTTTTTACCGATCCTTACATTATCCGGGATCACACTTCGTTCACCTACTGTAGCGATTCCAAATGCATAAACTGCAGGTTTCAGTACATTCGGTGCCTCTTCGCCACAACCTAATACAACATTGTTTCCGACAGTAACATCCTCAGCAATGATTGCCTTGTCCATCTGTACGTTCTCACCAATGACAGAATTGCGCATGATGATAGAATCCCGGATCACGCTGCCTTTTCCGATTACAACATTCGGTCCGATCACAGAATTATGTACTTCTCCGTAAATCTCAGCACCCTCACCGATCAGGCACCTGTCCGTGACTGCCTCTGCGGAAATGTACTGAGGCGGAATGATGTCTCCCTTTGTGTAAATCTTCCAGAACTCCTCATACAGGTTAAATTCCGGAATAATATCGATCAGTTCCATATTGGCTTCCCAATAGGAACCAAGCGTTCCTACATCCTTCCAGTATCCATTGTACTCATAGGCAAAAAGTCTCTCACCCTTCTCCTTGCAATATGGAAGGACATGCTTGCCAAAGTCACAGCTGCTCTGATCCTTCAGTGTCATCAGCGCTTCTTTTAAAGCAGGCCAGCTGAAAATATAGATACCCATGGATG
>CAVCYJ010000178.1:0-6791 GCA_963605995.1 Holdemanella biformis
ACGGCACATCGTATTCGTCGATCAAGAGGATCGCCTGTTTGCCATAATGTTTGTGGAGCAGGGATGATAACGTCTTAAGACTTGATACAACTACTTCCATCGGCATATCAAAAAGTCCGTTTTCTGAAGTTCCGACCTTTGTAAGCTGCCTGTACATCTTTCTGTCGTTTTCTGATAAAACATTACTATCTTCCAGAAACGAAAACCTCATAGCTTCTGTTCCAATAACCGTTTTCAATGCATCGCAGGCTGCTGCAAAAGACAATCCTTCTACACTCTTTAAGCTGATAGAAATCACCGGAAACTGTCCCATATATTTTTTGCAAAGTTCTTTATTCTCTGTAATCTTCAGACCGTCAAACAATGCCGGATCACCACCGATTTCAAAAAAAGACTTCAGCATACTCATATTCAGGGATTTACCAAAACGTCTCGGACGGGTGAAAAGATTTACCTCACTCCAACTCTTTAACAATTCCTCGATCATCCCTGTTTTATCCACATAATAGAATTCTTCCTGATCTATTTTTTCAAAAATATCTATTCCAATCGGCAGTTTTTTGTTTCCAGTCATTTCCGCACCTCCCCAAAACAAGAAGAACAGTTCTCATTTATTTCTTTCTCTCATACCTCACAAACTGGTATTCCAGATCAAAGTATGTCTGCTCGTCGCTCTCTGCGGTGATCTCCCATTCATCGTCTTCGTCCAGATTCGGGAAGTGGCTGTCTGCTTCGTAGGCAAAGTCGATTTTTGTCACATGGGCTACGTCACAGTATGGGAGCATCTGTGTATAAATGCTGTCACCGCCGATGCAGTAAACATCTTCTGTCGGATATTTCTTTACTTCTTCCAGTGCTTCTTCTATGCTGTTCACTACGACAGCACCTTGGGCATCGTAATCCTTATTTTTTGTGATAACGATGTTTACTCTGTTTTTCAGTGGAAGTCCGTTTGGAAAACTTTCCAGAGTTTTTCTTCCCATTACTACTACTTTTCCGCTTGTTTCTTCACGGAACATTTTCATATCTGCCGGAATACTTACAAGAAGCTTATTCTCCTTGCCGATTCCCCAGTTTTTGTCTGCTGCTACGATAATATTCATTTTTATGTGTCCTCTCCTGTTTTTTTATTTTTCAGATAGCCACCGGAATGTTTTTGATCTGCGGCCATGTCTCATAATTCTCTACGATCAGGTCATCGGTTGTGAACTGGTAGAAATCTTTTACCTCCGGATTCAGTTTCACGATCGGTGCCGGATATGGTTTTCTTTTGATCATCTCTTTTACTACCGGGATATGGCGGTCGTAGATATGACAGTCTGCAACTACATGGAGCAGTTCTCCTGCTTCCATATCGCATACCTGTGCGATCATCATAAGCAGAATCGCATACTGGCAGACATTCCAGTTATTTGCTGTAAGAATGTCCTGGGAACGCTGATTCAGGATTGCATTTAATGTCAGTCTGTCATTTCCCGGTGTCTGCGTTACATTGAATGTCATGGAATATGCGCATGGATACAGGTTCATTTCATGGAGATCCTGATGCACATAGATATTTGTCATAATCCTGCGGCTGAACGGATTATTTTTCAGATCATAGATTACTCTGTCTACCTGATCCATCATGCCTTCTTTATACTGATGTTTCACACCAAGCTGGTATCCATAAGCCTTGCCGATGGAACCATCCTCATCCGCCCAACTGTCCCAGATATGGCTGTGAAGATCTTTGATATTGTTTGATTTCTTCTGCCAGATCCAGAGAATTTCGTCCATGGCACTCTTTAACGCAGTACGTCTCAGCGTCATGGCCGGAAATTCTTTTCTCAGATCATATCTGTTTACCACGCCAAATTTCTTGATCGTATATGCCGGGGTTCCATCCTCCCATACCGGGCGTACCTTCTCCCCCTCCGTACTCGTCCCATTCTCCAGGATATCCTGGCACATTTTTATAAATACATCATCTGCGTAACTCATTTTCCTCACTCCCGTTTTCGTAAATTTGCTGCAATACTCTCCGTCTGCGTGAAGTACCATTGGCTTATCTGATATCATACGGAAAGCTTTTTCATTGTGGATATCTATACTATACAATATTGACCGTCCGTACACAACAATATTTACTGTCCGCACACAGAAAATAATTGACATATCGTTCCCCATTCTTGCCGGACATCCATTCATCCTTTTTTACCAATATGTCAAAATAATACACAAATTCGTCAAAATATCGAAAGCATTTCTCCTGAAAAGTATTTATTATGTAAACAGAAAGTGTTGTAGCTCAACTGCTCCGGCACAGGATCAATATTGTTTTATATAAAGCTGAAAAAAATATATAAAAAATCATTCAGGAGGTTTTTACAATGGAAAAAAGATGGTGGAAAGAAAGCGTCGTATATCAGATTTATCCTCGCAGCTTCTGCGACAGCAACGGAGATGGTATCGGTGATCTGAACGGTATCACAGGCAAACTTGACTACTTAAAAGAATTAGGTGTAGATGTCATCTGGCTCTCTCCGGTTTACAAATCACCTAATGATGATAACGGATATGACATCAGCGATTATCAGGCAATTATGGATGAATTTGGAACTATGGAAGACTTCGACCGTATGCTTGCCACAGCTCATGAAAAAGGCATCAAGATCATGATGGACCTCGTTGTAAACCATACTTCCGACGAGCATAAATGGTTCATCGAAAGCCGCAAGTCCACAGATAATCCATACAGAGATTACTATATCTGGCGCCCTGCAAAAGAAGACGGCAGCCTTCCAAACAACTGGGGTTCCTGCTTCTCCGGTCCTGCGTGGGAATATGACAGGACAACAGATATGTATTTCCTGCATCTTTTCTCAAAGAAACAGCCAGACCTGAACTGGGACAATCCTGTTGTACGTCAGGAAGTTTTTGACATGATGAACTGGTGGCTGGACAAAGGCATTGACGGCTTCCGTATGGACGTTATCAGCCTTATTTCCAAGAGGCCGGGGCTCCCGGACGGCGAACTTGGTCTTAACGGATATGCAACCTTTAACATCGCCGCAAATGGACCTCATGTTCACGAATATCTTCAGGAAATGCGCCAGAAAGCTTTAAATAACGCAGACACGATCACTGTAGGTGAATGCTCCGGCGTTACCCTCGAAGAAGCGAAGAAATATGCAAGAAGTGATGAAAAAGAACTGAATATGGTATTCCAGTTTGAGCATATGAGTGTTGACTCTGATAAAGAAACCGACAACAAATGGACAACCAGAAAGATGGATCTGCGCGATATGAAAGAAGTCCTCTCCCGCTGGCAGAAAGGTCTTCAGGACATTGCATGGAACAGCCTTTACTGGGAAAATCATGATCAGCCGAGAAGTGTTTCCCGTTTCGGAAACGACAGTGACCAGTACAGAGAAATTTCTGCAAAAATGCTTGCAACCTGCCTTCATATGATGCAGGGTACTCCTTATGTATATCAGGGCGAAGAACTCGGAATGACAAACTGTCCGTTCAATACCCTGGAGAATTTCCGTGATATTGAAACGCTCAATGCTTTCCATGAACTGACCGGACAGGGCAAGGAGACTGAGGAAGAAATGTTTGCAGCCATCAGCTACAAAGGCCGTGACAATGCAAGAACTCCAATGCAGTGGGATGACAGTGCTTACGCAGGATTCTCTACAGCCGAGCCATGGATCATGGTAAATCCGAACTACACTAAGATCAACGCAAAGGACCAGATAAACCGTGAGGATTCCGTATTTAAATACTATCAGAAGCTGATCAGACTTCGTCATGAAAGTGACCTGATCGTTTATGGTACCTACGACCTGATTCTCGATGATGATACAGATATCTACGCTTATACCCGTACACTCAATGACGAGAAGTTAGTTGTTTACTGCAACTTCAGCGAAAATACACGCGAGGTTGAAATTCCGGCAGAATTTACGAACGGAAGGATCCTTATCTCCAACTATACAGATGCAGTTGTCCGCGATAAGATCACACTCAGACCTTACGAGGCAGTTGTAATCATGAAATAATCTGTTGTTTTGAGAACTTTCCCGGAACAAGATTAGAAATTTTCCGCCCACTGCTTATTGCTTTTCACAATTGAAGCAGAGGACTTACTTGATTCGGTCAAAATACAGAATCATTCCCTATAGCATGGATATGATTCTGTATTTTTATTTTTTACTTATGAGCAACAGTTACAAGTTTTTTTGTATTTTTCAACTTTTTTTGTGCAATACTTGCATTTTTACATGTCAATGTGTTAAAATATTTCTGTATCATCCATACATATCATCCATACATCGAGGTGTTTTTACATGATCACAATCAAAGAAATGGCAGAGATGCTGGGAACCAGTACTACGACGGTATCCAACGTCATTAACGGCAAAACCAGCGAAGTCTCTCAGAAAACTGCAGAAAAAGTCCAGAAGCTTCTGGATAAATATGACTATATCCCAAATATGAGTGCCAGAAACCTTGCACAGAATCATTCCAGACTGATCGGTATCGTATTCAAGGGCCGCAAAGATAAATACGAGAATATCTTTGCAGACCCATTTCACGGAGAGCTAATCGGCGCTCTGGAAGCTGCGATCCGGGAACACGGATATTATATGATGGTCTATACTTCCGAAGATATCAACGAAATTGTCCGAAATGTAGTAGGCTGGAATACCGAAGGGCTGATCCTGATCGGTATGCTTCATGATGATTATCTCCGGATCAAAAGTAAATACAAGAATCCTGTTGTCCTGATTGACAGCTATACACCGAAAAATATAGTAAAATACGTAAACATCGGCCTTGATGATGAACAGGGCAGCTATCTGATGACCAAATATCTGCTGGAATGCGGTCACAGAAAGATTGCTTTCCTTGCAGATAATATGGAAGGTGTAGACTATATCCGCTATACCGGCCATCAGCGCGCTCTTCAGGAATACAATGTAGATGTGGATCTCGACAACCTGATCGTGATCCGCCCTTCCAAATATGAACGTCAGGGAAGTATGGAAGAGATTTATGCAGTCGCGCATAAATTCACAGCATTTATGTGCTGCTCTGATTATTATGCCGTCACATTGATGAAATATCTCCGTGAACGCGGCATCCGTTTTCCGGAAGATCTGTCTATCACAGGATTTGACGATAATATGTATGCCCAGATATCCTATCCACCACTGACAACGATCAGACAGGATATCTCCAAACGCGGAAAGCTGGCCGCAGAATACCTCGTCAAAATGATCGACGGCTGGACACCTGATCCCACCAATATCACACTTCCGGTCGAGCTTGTCGTCCGTGACAGTGTAAAGGTTCTCAAACCTGATGAATCTGAAAATTAATTTTACATAAAATTCTAAGACATACCAATCTTTCCGCATCCAGTACACAGTGCCGAAAAATAGTTTGTTTAGTGTCCAAAACCACCCACCAAATAAACTATTTTCCGGCGCGTCCCTTATAAAAAAAGATGTGCACCATACCACCTCCGATACAATACACATCCAAAATAAACTCTTCTTACCTTCTGCACTCCACAGTCAGATCCTTAATCACTTCCCCCGCAATGATCAGTCCCACCACAGACGGCACAAATGCCACACTGCCAGGAATATCTCTGCGCTCCGTACACTTATGCTTCGCTCCCGGAGGACAAATACAATGCGCTCTGCAGCTGATAGCCATATCCTCAATCGGTCTGATCGGCTGCTCCTCTGAATAAACCACCTTCAGTTTCTTCACTCCACGCTTCTTCAACTCCCTGCGCATAACCTTCGCCAGCG
Organism: Holdemanella biformis; assembly: GCA_963605995.1. Taxonomy (GTDB): domain Bacteria; phylum Bacillota; class Clostridia; order Lachnospirales; family Lachnospiraceae; genus Blautia_A. The sequence continues at coordinate 5,811 of CAVCYJ010000178.1, forward strand.
GACACACCTTAGTTTTATAAATATCCGCCACCCGAAATGCACTCGCATCCAGCTTATTACCGGCTCCCATGCTGCTGATAACCGGAGTTCCGGACTCCTTTGCACGCATGATCAGTTCAATCTTCGCAGTCACAGTATCCACTGCATCCACCACATAATCATACTCATTAAAATCAAAATCAGCCGCATTCTCCGGAAGATAAAAACACTTATGGATCCTCACATCTGCCTTCGGATTAATTTCCAGGATCCTGTCCCTCATCACCTCAGTCTTGTACTGGCCCACCGTCTTTCTGGTAGCAATGATCTGTCTGTTAAGATTAGTCAGGCACACCTTATCATCATCGATCAGGTCAAAAGAATACACCCCGCTTCTGGCAAGAGCTTCACACACATATCCTCCAACCCCTCCGATTCCAAATACTGCCACACGGGAATTCTCCAGTTTATTCATCGCTTCTTTTCCCAGAAGAAGCTCAGTTCTTGAAAATTGATTCAGCATAATTCCTCCATCTCACCTTCTTATTCTGTCCGGCACGCTCACAGGATCAACTCTTTTTTCTTCTCCACTTACTTACGCTGCCATTTTATATATCTGATCATCGTCCCTGAATCTAACCACAGATTCCGACTTGTTTTCTTCCGTCTTCTCTTTCATCCGTCCAACCCTGTTACCTGTAATATAAGCTGCCCTGCACGCCAGGAGCAAAAAAACGATCAGCAGAAAATATATCCAGATTCTTCTTTTGTTTTTTATAATCAGTCGTTTCATACTTACCCACTTCTTCCCTCGTAAAATCAATACGTAACTATTCAGGATCTTTAAGTCGCGTCAAGTATATCACAGAAAAAAGAATCCCGCAATGCAGGATTCTTTTTTCAAATCATACCAAAAAGTCAGGCGGATATCCTCCGCTACTTGCTCACTTATTCTTTTTTATTTCTTATTCTACCACACACACACGGATCATATTTGTTCTT
>CAVCYJ010000179.1:0-6738 GCA_963605995.1 Holdemanella biformis
CGGACCGCATTCGCATCTTTCGATGCTCATGTGTAAAGAATTTTCGAGAATCGTATGTGTTTCACTGTTTAGTTATCAAGGTTGTCTGTCTCGCGACAGCTTGTTTATTTTATCATGTTGCTTTTGACTTGTCAAGAACTTTTTTCAAGTTTTTTCAAATCTTTTTCAACTGATTCGTTGTTCGTCGGCAACTCGTTTATTTTATCATAATTTCAACTGCTTGTCAACATCTTTTTTATTTTTTTGAAAAAGTATTTTTTCAAAAAAATAAAACGGAGAAGGAGGGATTTGAACCCTCGCGCCGCGTTAGCGACCTATACCCTTAGCAGGGGCACCTCTTCGGCCTCTTGAGTACTTCTCCAGACTCCGAACTAATAGTTCAATATTAAATTCGAGTACGCTTTGATATTTCCCGAAGCGCATTTGTAATTATATGTAAAAAAACCTGTTTTGTCAACAGGTTTTTTTACTTTTTTCAATATTTTTTATTTTTTCACTGTTATATAGCATTTTAAGGCATTATGCATACTGTGAAATTGTAGCTTCAATGCGTCTTTTTACCTCTGCTGCAATCTCCGTTGTCTTCATATCCTTGTACTCTTCATAATATATAGGTTCCAGAAAATGCACCTGTACCGTAAGTGGTTTGACAGAGCCTGTATCAAATGCCTTATAGGAATCGATCAGTGCCACCGGTACGATCGGACATTTTGATTTGGTTGCAGCTTTGAAGCTTCCGCCTTTGAATTCCTGTGGATGATTTCCGTCTTTACTTCTTGTTCCCTCAGCAAAAATGAGATAGTTCCGCCCTTCTTTTACCTCTTTGATAACATTAAGTATCACCTGCATGGACTGTTTGACATCCTCACGGTCAATCATAAAAGCTTTCATGATCGCAAATACCTGTTTCAGGAAAGGCACATCTGTCAGTTCTTTTTTGGCTACTACTGAAAAAGGTGCCGGACATACCTGTATGATCGCAAGTACATCAAAAAGTCCCTGATGATTCGGAAAGAACATAAATCCGTTCTCTTTCGGAATGTTCTCTACCCCGTAACCATCGATCACAAGGTTTCCGCCACGTACTGCTCTGTTATCTACCATCTTAAGAAGCTGGTATCTCTCCTCTTCACTGTAACGGTCTGTATGTGATGCATACCAGCATAGTTTGAACCATCCATAAGGAACAAAAAAGAGATTTCTAAATACCATCAGTAATATTCTTTTCATTTATCTTTGTCCTCAATATATCATGATCCTATTTTTTCTGAAATCTTATCCTCATATCCCGGATTCTTCTTAATAAATGTATCATACGCTTTGGTATAGGTCTTGTAGGTATCTGTTTTCATAAATTTGGCATAGTCTGTGGCTGCCTGTGTTCTCATATCGTCCGTAATCTGTGACGGAGCCATGATATAGTAACTCTTATCCTGCTTTTCCACCATATAGGTTCCTACACATGGATATTCCTGGTCATCCTCAAGAACCAGATTATAAGTTATATATACATATGTATAGTTATCATTCTGAGAAAGAACCTGACAATCCTGAACAGATACCTTCTTTGGATTATGTGCTTCAAAATACTTCAGCGTTGCTGTAATCTCTGTCTGGAGATCTGTTTCTGTATTATCTTTCTGATTGTAGCAGTCTTTTACTTTTTTTTCTTTTCCGTCAACATAAGACTTAATCAGTTCCTCTGTTACTTTCTCCGGTGATTTATGGCTTACACCACCACATCCTGCCACACAGAGTGTCAGTAATACCAACACTCCTGCAACAAGATATCTGTACCATTTTTTCATGGCTATTCCTCTTCTCCTATGTTCTCACTCTGTGCGTCCTGCGTAAATTCCTGACCAGAAGCTTCTCCTGCTGCCGGCTGCGCATTTGTATCTTTTTCCTCTTTGTCCCTTACCTTGGCTACACTTGCAACAGTGATACCATCTGTAAGATTGATCAGTTTTACACCCGATGTGATTCTTCCGAGAACAGAAATATCAGAGCACGCGATTCTGATAATGATACCTTCAGTCGTGATCAACATGACTTCATTATCTTCATTTACAGCTCTGGCACCGATGACATCACCGGTTTTCTCTGTGATCTTATAACATTTCACACCTTTGCCGCCACGGTTCTGGCATGAAAATTCTGCCATAGCAGTACGTTTACCCATACCATTTGCAGATACGATCAGCAGACAGTCTCCCTGGGAATTCAGCTGCATTGCCACAACTTCATCTCCGTCATCGAGGTTCACACCACGCACACCCATAGAAACTCTGCCGGTACTTCTCACATCTGTTTCCCTGAATCGAATGCACATACCATCTTTTGTTATCAGTATGATATCCTTCCTGTCATCTGTAAGTTTAACCTCGATCAGTTCATCATCATCACGCAGTGCGATAGCTGCCAGTCCATTCTTACGCACATTTGCATATTCATGGATCGGCGTTTTCTTTACCAGTCCCTTCTTTGTAGCCATCATAAGATAATTACCATCTTCAAACTTGCGGATTGGAATCACTGCTGTGACAAATTCACCTGGCATCAGCTGTAAAAGATTGATGATTGCGGTTCCTCTTGCAGTACGTCCCGCTTCCGGAATCTCATATGCTTTCAGACGGTATACTCGTCCTGTATTTGTAAAGAACATAAGATAATGATGAGTCGTAGTCATCAGCAGTTCTTCGATGTAATCATCCTCAAGAGTCTGCATACCCTTGATTCCTCTTCCACCTCTGTTCTGGCTTCTGAAATTATCTACAGTCATTCTCTTAATATACCCAAGTTTGGTCATTGTGATTACGGTATTCTCTCTCGGGATCAGATCCTCTGTAGAAATATCGTATACGTCATATCCGATGGATGTCTTTCTTTCATCACCGTATTTCTCAGCGATTGCAAGGATTTCCTCACGGATCACACGGAGAAGAAGATTTCTGTCTGCAAGGATAGCTTCGTATTTGCGGATTTTTTCCATTAAGTCAGCATATTCTGCTTCCAGCTTCTCTCTTTCCAGACCTGTCAGAGCACGCAGACGCATATCTACGATTGCCTGTGCCTGTACATCTGTCAGCTCGAAACGCTCCATTAATTCCTGTTTCGCGATCTGTACATTCTGAGAGGCTCTGATAATACGGATCACTTCGTCGATATTATCCAGGGCTTTCAGCAGACCTTCCAAGATATGGGCGCGTTCTCTGGCTTTATTCAGATCATATTTGGTTCTTCTGGTCACTACGTCTTCCTGATGTGCCAGATAGTATTCCAGCATCTGTTTCAGATTTAATACTTTCGGCTCAAGGCTTCCGTTGTTTGGGATAAGAGAAAGCATATTTACGCCAAAAGTATCCTGAAGCTGGGTATGCTTGTACAGTAAATTCAGAACTACGTTTGCGTTTGCATCTTTTCGCAGATCAATACATATTCTCATTCCTTCACGGCTGGAATGGTCGTTCAGGTCTGTGATTCCGTCGATTTTCTTATCTCTTACCAGTTCTGCGATCTTGGAAATCAGACGCGCTTTATTTACCAGATATGGAAGTTCTGTGACAATGATTCTGGACTTTCCGTTTGGAAGTGTTTCGATATTTGTTACGGCACGTACACGGATCTTGCCACGGCCTGTTCTGTAGGCTTCTTCAATTCCTCTCCTGCCGAGGATCGTAGCACCGGTTGGAAAGTCAGGGCCTTTTACAATTTCCAGAATCTCTTCCATGGTTGTTTCGCGCTGTTCTTCGATGATATTGTCAATAATCTTTACAACAGCCTCTACAACCTCTCCCAGATTATGAGGCGGGATATTGGTCGCCATACCCACCGCAATACCGGAAGTTCCGTTTACCAGAAGATTCGGATAACGTGACGGCAGTACAACAGGTTCTCTTTCTGTCTCATCAAAGTTCGGCTGAAAGTCAACCGTATCTTTGTTGATATCTGCCAGCATTTCCATGGAAATCTTGCTCAGACGGGCCTCGGTGTATCGCATGGCTGCTGCCCCGTCACCGTCCACGGAACCAAAGTTTCCATGTCCGTCTACCAGCGGGTATCTGGTAGACCATTCCTGTGCCATATTTACAAGTGCGCCATAGATAGAACTGTCACCATGCGGGTGATATTTACCCATTGTATCACCGACAATACGCGCACATTTACGATGCGGCTTGTCAGGACCGTTATTTAACTCTATCATGGAATACAGTACACGACGCTGAACCGGTTTCAGACCGTCTCTTACATCAGGTAATGCTCTGGAAGCAATAACACTCATCGCATAATCTATGTAGGAGTCCTTCATGGTCTTTTCCAGATCCACCTCGTGGACTTTGTCAAAAATATTATCTTCCATTTATCTATTCTCCCTATTATCAGATATCCAGATTCTTTACAAATCTTGCATTCTCTTCAATAAACTCACGTCTTGGCTCTACCTTGTCACCCATCAGTGTAGTAAATGTCAGGTCAATCTCAGATGTAGCCGCTTCATCCATGGTAACCTTGAGCAGGATTCGTTTCTCAGGATCCATAGTTGTCTCCCAGAGCTGATCTGCATCCATCTCTCCAAGTCCTTTGTAACGCTGGATCTTGTTATTTCCGTCACGGCCGATTTCTGTCAGGATCTGATTGAGTTCATCGTCATCGTATGCATACCATACTTTCTTGTTCTTCTCGATCTTATATAACGGTGGCTGTGCAAGGTATACATATCCCTGTTTGATAAGTTCCGGCATAAAGCGATACAGAAAAGTAAGAAGCAGTGTGGCAATATGTGCACCATCGACATCGGCATCAGTCATGATGATGATCTTGTGATAACGAAGCTTGCTGATATCGAAATCGTCATGGATTCCTGTTCCGAAAGCAGTGATCATGGCTTTGATCTCGGCATTTGCATAAATTTTGTCCAGACGTGCTTTCTCTACGTTCAGGATTTTACCTCTCAGAGGCAGGATGGCCTGTGTTACACGGTTTCTGGCAGTCTTTGCGGAACCACCGGCGGAATCTCCCTCTACGATGTAGATCTCGCAGTTTTCAGGATTCTTGTCTGAGCAGTCTGCAAGTTTTCCCGGAAGTGACATATTATCAAGGGCTGATTTTCTTCGGGTGAGGTCACGGGCTTTACGGGCCGCTTCACGGGCTCTCTGTGCAAGAACAGATTTCTCTACAGTAGCCTTTGCCACAGTCGGATTCTGTTCAAGGAAAATTTCAAGCTGTTTACTTACTACACTGTCAACAGCACCTCTGGCTTCACTGTTTCCAAGTTTCTGCTTGGTCTGTCCCTCAAACTGAGGATTCTCGATTTTAACACTGACGATCGCAGTCAGTCCTTCTCTGATATCATCACCGCTTAAATTCGGTTCACTGTCTTTGAGCAGTTTGTTCTTTCTGGCATAATCGTTGAAGGTTTTGGTCAGAGCGTTTCTGAAGCCTACGATATGTGTACCGCCCTCAGGTGTATTAATGTTATTTACAAATCCATAACAGTTCTCTGTATAAGAGTCGTTGTGCTGCATGGCAACCTCTACAGATACTCCATTTACCTGTCCCTCGCAGTAAATGATCTCCGGATAGAGTGCTTCTTTACTTCTGTTGAGATAGGTTACAAATTCACGGATACCGCCCTCATAATGGAACGTCTTTTCTCTTTCCATGCCTTCTCTGGTATCTTTGAGACTGATCCTCAGACCTTTTGTCAGAAATGCCATCTCTCTGAGGCGCTGTTTGAGGATATCGTAATCGTATACAGTCTCCTCAAAGATTTCTTTGTCCGGCAGGAATACAACTGTTGTTCCGGACAGTTCCGGATCGCAGTCTCCTACGATTTTCAGAGGATACATCGTCTTGCCGCGTTCGTATCTCTGCTGGTAGATTTTTCCCTCATGATAGATCTTTACTTCAAGCCAGGTGGAAAGTGCATTTACTACTGATGCACCTACTCCGTGTAATCCTCCTGACACTTTGTATCCTCCACCGCCGAATTTACCGCCGGCATGGAGAATCGTAAATACTACTTCTACTGCCGGGATTCCTGCCTTGTGATTGATACCTACCGGAATACCACGTCCATTATCGACAACTGTGATAGAATTGTCAGGATTAATGACTACCTGAATCTCTGTACAGAATCCTGCAAGAGCTTCATCAACTGCATTATCCACGATCTCATAAACCAGGTGATGAAGGCCTCTGCTGGATGTACTTCCGATATACATTCCCGGTCTCTTTCGTACGGCTTCCAGACCTTCCAGAATCTGGATTTGATCCGCTCCGTATTCTGTATTTTCTCCGCCCATTTCATTCCTCCTGTTATATATAATAGTCACCAGAATATATCTGAAAACCCCTGCTTTCAAAAAACACAAACAGATTTTCAAATATATTCTGGTATTTGGACACAATAATACAAATTTATTATAGCACAAAAGCCCATGGCTTTCCACAATCATAATGAAAAAAACAACCGCATATTCCTATATTTTCTCAGGATTATACAGGAACATCCATTCATTTTCTGCTATACAAAAAGAATCCCCATTCACGGGAATTCTTCTGTCGATTGGTCTTATTCTCTGGTTGTGCTAATGAGATACTGATACACATCTCTTCTTGTCATTCCTCTGTCATTTGCTACCAGTTTCATAGCTTCTTTTCTGGAATGGCCCTGATTTTCGTAAATTTCCATATGCTCTTCTATACTTATCTTTTCCCACGAAGCTTTCTGTTCTT
>CAVCYJ010000180.1:0-2255 GCA_963605995.1 Holdemanella biformis
TTACTTTGTCAGAACTTTTTTATGATATGCTCTCTGATTGCAATAAGGGCATTTCATCTTGCGGTCTCTCATCTTGTGTGGTGCCATAATAATCGCTCTCATGCTAGGCACATACCGCTTCCCACAATTCGGGCACTCATAATAGCCGGCATCATGCTCCAGCTTGATAGAATTATACATGCCAATGACAAAGATCACACTGCCGACCAGGATCATGACAATCCGCCATACCGATGTGGTTATTGCAAAGCTTGCCGCAAAGATCATAACAAGAAATGCTACCGAGCATGTATATCCGATCACATTTTCCAAAGCAAGAAGTTTCTTATTATTCAGTTCCTCCTGCCTTGCCAACTCCATAAGGTTCTTCTCTGCCATCTCTTTATAATCTTCCATGTCCAGTCGTTCCCCTGTCAGGAGCTCATTGACATTGATATGAAGAAGCTCACACAGCTCCAGCATAATGGACGGATCCGGCAGGCTCCTTCCATTTTCCCATTTGGAAATGGCCCGGTCCGTGATACCAAGCTTTTCAGCTAAGACCGCCTGGGTAAATCCATTTTCTTTTCTGCAGGCTGCGATGAAGCTTCCGATCTTTTCCTGATTCATCCGGGAACCCCTCCTTTCATGAGATAGCTTAGCTTTTTTCTGTAGAAATGAACACGAACCAGTGGTTGAGTTGGGGAAATAGCTCCTTATAGTCAGCTATTGCTATTGATTCAGCATCCGATTCATGCGATTTACTTTCATTCGAATTGGTATGTAGATTGCCAACCAGATAAGAGCAAATCCGCAAATAAATATGATTGTGAAAATCCATATTTTGTTCAATGGAATCCATCCATTAAGCAGATAAAAGCCCAGATAATCCAGGTACAGAACCGCACCCTGGATCAAACCTGCAAACATTTTCGGTATGCTCTCAATCTGATAAACGACGGATATTCCCGCCGCAAGAAATCCCATGATAGCTGTACTGATAATTCCCAGAACTGCCTCGTCAACTGTCAGCGTCGTAACAACGCCGCTTTTTTCCAGGCAAATCCATACAATCGCTAAGATGACCGGGCCACCCCAGGCTCCCCACATAAGACCTCTTTGACAAAAATCCTTTACATGTCTGCTCATAATCCATACCTCCTTCTTATATCTGCGAAACATCTTCTCGAAATACACTCCGTATATCCGCTGGTAAATTCAGCATCAACTGCTCCGGATAACTGGACCTTAAGTTTTGATACCCTCTTCCAATTTGCTATTGCCGATTTATTTATTCTTTCGAACTCTCCGGGAAGAATTGCCTCCAATTCATATAATCTGCGTTTAATCTGATATTTTTTTCCCTGATTACAAATGGCAAAGGTTTTGTCAGCCTCTACAAAAAAGCACTCAATCTGATCAATATCCAGCATTATGATCTCATCTTCTTTATAGCCCGGTATCTTATCCGTGACATTTGCCTGCATGACCAGCTTCTCAATTTCATCAATCAAAGCTGTTCTTTCATGCACCTGGGCTGTCACATTCTCCTCGCAATTCTTATCGATTTGCAATTTAAAAATCAAGCTCATCACCTCCGATAAGCTCACTATAGCCGATAAAGATGTTTCTGTCTTGCTTTTCAGGTAATTGGTCATATTTTGACCGTCATCGGTATTTCAGATGCTTTATTCTTTTTTATCCGGGAAATCATCCTCATCATAATATTTTACTTCCGGCTCATCAGATTCTTCCTCGTCATCTTCGTCCAGCCACTCATCTTCATTTTCATATTCGTCGTCATCGTAAAACTCGCGGTCTTCATCCACATCTGCAGCCCGTTCCTTTTCCGGCTTGATCTTCAAAAGATAATAAGCTCCTGCGATCAGGGCTCCGATCACGACAAATACACCCAGCATAGGAAGTGCTGAACCTGCTTTGTTCTGCATCTCCGAGTCTACATCTTTATTATCCTCAGTCTCCGTTGCATCCCCGCCGGACTCACTGTCATCATCAATCAGTGTAGGCGTTACGATCTCTGTAGAGGAATCTTTTGCTTCAGAGCTGGCACTTTCTGCCAGTTCTTCTTTCTCCTCATCACTCATGACATTCATAAGATCTGCTGCATCCACTGCATTCAGAAAATAAACATTGTCCTGGCTGCCACTGCGGTCAATGATGATATAGTAATAGCTTCCGTCTCTGGTAGTTACCGTCATAAACTGCATATTTTCAGAAGACTCTTCATCTACATCATCTACGAGAGTCAGGCTTCC
>CAVCYJ010000180.1:2442-6706 GCA_963605995.1 Holdemanella biformis
GTCACTGCACTCTGCTCTGCATCCGGATTTGCCTGGGCAAATGCCGGTGTTGCACTTCCACAAGCCATTAAGGTTGATGCAAATACTGCAATCAGTCCTGCTTTTAATCTCTTATTTAACATGACCTTCCATCTCCCTTCCGCCGGTAACTGATCCGGCATAGACCTCATTCTGCTTCTGCTGAATCTTTTTCAGGGTTTCCAGCACATCCCCCTTGCCTGCCATTTCACGAACCGTCTTTGCAATCTCCTCATCACAGAGCTGTCGCTCCTGGATCTGCAGGGTTTTCAGATATTCCTGAAGCTCACGGATGCGGGCTTCTGTCTTTTTAATGTCCTCGCGGACTTTCTCAATCTTTCTGTTCAAAGTAATTTCCTCCATAATTACAGCCACTGGATTTTCACTTATCCACTGGCCGCTCTTTCATGCAAAATTTATCAATTAGGTAACCTTCCAAAGCAATAGAAATGCTGTTGCCAGTAGCTGGTCTCAATGGATGCATACTGGATTGGATTTCCGCAATGGATCATCATGCCGTTGCCCACATAGATACCTACATGGGAAGCACCAGCCGTATCATAGGTTCCCTGGAAGAAGATCAAATCTCCCGGTTTTGCCTGATCCGGTGATACATAAGTACAACTGTTTCTCAAGCCCTCTGCAGTCTGCCTTCCAACATCCCAGCCATTTCCACAGTTGTTGATGACCCAGGAAACAAATCCCGAGCAGTCAAAGCTGGTGGATGGTGAAGCACCGCCCCATACATAGGGATAGCCAAGATATTTTTCTGCCTCCGTGATCATGTTTCTAAAGCGGGTATCGCTTAAGGCCTCCGGTGGGATGGAATAGGACATGCCATCCGGCGTATATCCGGAAATGGTGGTCTTGTCCCAGAGATAATCCCTGTTGCCATAGGAAGTATTTAAAATGTTGTACCAGTTTATGGCATCGTCCTCGCCAAGCCTTGCCCTAGCCACTGCATCAAATCCGCCATTTGTCATGGTGGTATTAAGCACATTTACAGTTCTTGTGGTAGTAACTTCCACTTCCTGAGTGCCATTGTCATCTGCAAGATAAGCTTCCCAGGTCTGATGACCGTGGGCACTGGCCGCAGCATGGCTGTCGTAATACACATCAAAATCCACGCCGTACCGGGCAAAATTCCCCGTATCTTCCACGGTATATTCCACGCCGTTCATAATAACCTTGGTTCCCATTGGGACGGTTGGATTGCTGGCATCCACAGCGATGGTGTGGTTTGCTGTCGGGTAAACTCCCGAAGCAGTCGCTCCGCCTGCCCATCTGCCGCAGCAAATGGAGCAGTTGCAATAGCCGCTTGTTACCACCTGCCCCAAAGACTCACCTACTCTGACTGTTTTGGTCTCGGTAATGGTTTCCATGCCTCCGTCAATGGTAATTCCATACTGTGCATTAAACAGGGCCTTCAGTTCCTTCTGCACCTTGGCATCCGAAGCCTTGAAATTGCCAAACTTTACCGTCAGATAAGAGGCCAGCTGATAAGGATTATGGGAAATCTCATCCACCTGATAGCGGTACTCGTCATAGCCCGGATAGCGGCTTTCAATGTTATCGATCTGCCTCTGCAGGGCTTCTTCCATCTCGCAGTAAGCTTCCTCTGCGGCTTTCAGCTCATCATCCGATGCCAGATAAGTGGACTGAAAGACCGTTGTGCTCATGCCTGCAAATACAGATCCCATGGAAGTGATGCTGCCTGCCAGGATCATGAAAAATAGCAGGGCCGCAAGCAAGGCAGCAATAATGCCTTTATTCTTTTTGACGATATTGACGGCAGTATTTTTGATACGCTCTGCCAGGGTAAGCGTTCCCTCTGCCGCTTTCCCAGCTGTTCCTCCGGCAGCTTCTGCCTTGCGTTTTGAGCGAAAAATAGAGGCATACCTTTTATTTCTGGCATGCCTCTGAGCTTCTTTTGCACTATTCTTTTTTACTGCTTCTCTGGCCGCATCCTTGGCAGATTTTCCTGCCGCCTCACTTTCTATAGTAGATTCAAAATGCAGTCTCGAAGCCCTGGCCTCCGCAGTCTGTTCCAGCTTATCGGCTCTCTTTGATTTTTCAGAAGAATGCCTTCGCTTGCTGCTCTTCCCCGACAGCTTATGTGCTGTAGTAGATGCTGCAGCTTCGGATCCGCTTACCACATCCTCGCTAAGATCCTGCTCCTCCTGGTTTCCATCCTCAAAAGCCGACTTTACCGCATTTTGACCGGAAATTGCTCCCTGCTTTACTGCATGGACAGCTGCACCGGCTGTTTTTCCTGCTGTGCTCGTCACACTACTGAATCGCCCGCCCAGATTGCTTCCTTGGGAATTTCCCTCCTCAAAATTCAATCGGGATTTCTTTTTATTCCTTTGCTTCTGATTTTGTTTCTGCCGCTGGCTTTGATCCTGACTGTCAGCCTTTGATTCTTTCTGATATTTCAGAGTCATCCTCTTCTTCTGATGACGTCTGCTGTCAGAATCCACATTTTCAGAGCGGACTGACGTGTCAGAAAGGCTGTGACTGCCAGAATCTGGGGATGATCTGTTGCCATAGGAATCATCAGATGATGCAGCTTTTAGGTTCCAGTGATCGGAAGACTGATTGTGGATCTGCTCTGACAGGTTATTCTCTAATGAAATGTTTCCAGCCAGATCTGAGCCATGATCTCTCTTACTGCCATATTCAAAGTTACTGCCGAAATCTCCGTTTCCACCTGAATCATCAAGATGATATCTTCTCTGCTGGATTTTCCTACCAGACGAACTGTCTGCAGCTGACCGCTCACCGGTCAGCTGTTCATTTTCCCGGACATGAGAAAAGTCAGCGTCTGATGCTCTTTCGCTGACTCTTCTCTCGGAATGCTCACTGAGATTTTTTTCAACTGCACCTTCGCGGGTCATCTTCTGGACGACCTTATCGCGAGTGCCAAGCTGTAACCCATCATCGCGCATGTTTTCTCACCTCCCTGTTCATTAGATTTTTTTATTTGATCTGTTCAAAGATCCTGATCCTGTCCCGGTAATCCTTGCAATTTATTATTACATCCTTTGTATCCTCCCATATATAAAGCAGGTACTCTTCCTCCATCTCTTCTCCAAACATATCTGCATAAATCTCCAGGGCCTGATCAATATATTTCCCCGGATGCTCATAGTGATCCAGGATCTCATTCAGATCATCCCTATCATTTTTGCACATCTTCTCGGCCTTATCCCTCACATGAAGATAAGCCTTATGCTGCTTCTTCAGCTGACTTTCAATCTCATACATCTCGATCAGGTTCTCATGCATCTGGGCCAGGGCATGCACATCCATAAACATCTGCGCCAGCAGGGCCTTTGGCATTTCTATTGTCTCCATTTCTCTCTTAAACATTTCCATTCTCATTTCCTCCATGAATCTCACTCGGTTTCGTCGTCATAATACGATACAACTGGGTATCTTTCGGGAATTTATCCTTAAACGGAATGATTGTATTCCCATAAAAAAGCAGCCCTTCACCTTCATTAGAATTGGTCACAAAACTAAGCTGGTGAGGACTGATATTCAGCTGCTTGGCCAGGATCTGACGGTCACCGCCTGCCTGGTTTAGCATGTAAATAAAGTCACTGTTCTCAAATATATTTTCGATCTCGCGGGAAGCCAGAAGGTCCTTCACGTTCTGGGTAATACCCGTCGGAATACCACCCCATTTACGGAATCTCTTCCAGATCTCCACGCTGTAAGCTGCCGTCTGTTCATCCTTCAAAAGCAGGTGGAATTCGTCAATGTAGTAGCGGGTCGCCTTGTGCTCAGCACGGTTTACCGTCACACGGTTCCAGACCTGATCCTGCACTACCAGCATGCCGATCTTTTTCAGCTGCTTACCAAGCTCCTTGATATCAAAACAAATGAGACGGTTATTGATATCCACGTTGGTACGATGATTAAAGACGTTGAGGGATCCCTTCACGTAAATCTCCAGGGCCGTTGCAATGCGCCTGGCCTCCGCTTCCTCCTGGGATAAAATGCATTCATACAGATCCTGCATAATTGGCATATTTTCCGGATCTGGGTGGTCCAGATATTCCTGATAAACCATACGGACACAACGGTCGATGATGGTCTTCTCTACCGGTTCCAGACCAGTCTTGCTACCTACGATCAGCTCACACAGTGAAAGGATGAAGTCCGCCTTTAAGGAGATTGGGGATTCATCCTCAGAATAATTCAGGTTTATATCCATGGGATTGATATACTGCTCACTGTT
>CAVCYJ010000181.1:0-6681 GCA_963605995.1 Holdemanella biformis
CGAGACATACAAGCCAAAATTCCATTGCCGCAGGCAATCTGGAATGAATTTTGGCATCGTTACTGGGAACGGAGTGAACAGTAACGCTTAATGCATTCCCGAAATCTCAGAATGAGGAGGAAGATTATTATGTCAATTACCCGCGAAACACTGGAAAAACACTTAAAAGATCCTGCTATTTTCTGTTGTCGGAGAGAAAAGGGACTGGTGATCAGTGCCGCCGACCTGGAAGATCCCGGTTTATTCGAGGATATGCAGGATGCCGGGCTCCTTACATTAAGTCCGGATGGACTGCGCATCGAACAGGTTATCGGATGCACACTGACTGAAGATGTGGAGGCACTCACACCGATCACACCTGCCGTTCTTGATAAAGTAAATGAAATTGCTGAAGAATCCAAAGAAGAGCCTGCTGCTCCTGCCGAAGCCCCTGCTCCGGTACAGGTAACCGCCGCAGAGCCAGTCACAGGAGGTAATGGAATGATTCATATTGAAATCGGAAAAGCTGAAAAATTTGAAGGACTGAAACTTGATGTACCTGTATTCGGAGGTGTTGCACCTGCTGCCCCTGCAGTTCCTGCCGAAGCACCTGACGAAACAGGCAAAAAGACAGTTATCAGAAGTCTTGTAAAGAAACATATCAAAATCACAGACGTTAAACTCGGAGACACTACTTCCATTAAAGACGGCGTGATCACGATCGACGAAAGCATTGTAAATGCCGCAGTCAAAGAAGATGTCCTCTGCAAGAGCCTCAAGCTGGATATCATCCATCCAAACGAGAGACATCTTTATACAGAAACTATCATGGATGTATGCCCGATCGCAACGAAAGTAGAAGGCGAACTTGGTGAAGGTGTTACAAAGGTTGCCGACGGTGTTGTATTCATGCTGACAGGCGTAGACGAAGACGGTGTTCAGGTACATGAATTCGGTTCCTCCGAAGGTTATCTTGACGAAAAAATGTACTTCGGACATCCGGGATGCGCAGATGAGAACGACATCATCATCCGCTGCCACGCAGTCATCCAGAGACTTTCCGGTATGACAAGACCAGGCCCGTTCGCAGCACATAAATGCCAGGATTACATCATTCAGGCAGTCCGCAACGAACTCAAGAAATACGATGGTGAAGTTGTCCGCGAAGAGATCTGCGAGGATGTCAGACGAGTTGGAAATCCAAGAGTTGCCCTTGTCAAAGAGATCATGGGACAGGGTGCTATGCATGACAATGTCCTCTGCCCTGAAGAGCCATGCGGTATCAAAGGCGGCCAGAAGAACGTTGACTGTGGAAACGTACCGATCATGCTCACTCCTAACCAGGTAAGAGACGGTTCCATCCATGCACTGACCTGTATCGGACCTGCTACAAAAGAAATGACACGTCACTATATCAGAGAGCCACTGGTAGAAGGACTTGCAGCAGATAATGAACTTGACCTGATCGGTGTTATCTTCGTAGGTTCTCCTCAGGTAAACGACGAGAAACTGTGGGTATCCGAAAGACTTGGTTCCCTTCTTGAGACAATGAACCTTGATGGTGTCATCATCACAACCGAAGGTTTCGGCAACAACCACATCGACTTTATCCAGCATATCGGTCAGGCCGGCAAACGTGGTATCCCGGTAGTAGGTGTTTCCTTCTGTGCATATCAGGGACAGCTCGTTGTAGGTAACGAATACGCTACCGCAATGGTTGAAGAAAATATGGACAAAGGCGGATTTGAAAACGATATCGCCGGAACCTCCTGTGTCACACCAGAGGTTGCTGCCCGCGCGATCCAGATGCTCAAGAATAAAATGGCAGGTGTTGAGATCAAACCTGCAGAAAAGAAATGGAATAATGATGTCATCAATGCAAACAACAGGCTTCTCGGACTCCCTGAAACAAAGCTTGTAGAAAGCGGAACTTTGCATTGATCGATTACAGTATCAACCCGGTCAGAATGGGCGGTCTTGTAAAGGAAGTTTCCAACGGAAATGTGAAGGTCCATCTGCATGGACGTCTGGGAGTCATCACAGTTCCCGAAAAACTGATCATAAGTGATATTCCGGTAGAACCGGGATGTGAAATGGATTTCTACTTCAGCTACATTCAGGTGGTGCAAAATCCTTATGATTACGACAGCTCAGATATGACAACCGAACACGATCCACAGCCGTGTCTGCTCGGCGGAGTCCTTAATGAAGTCAATGACACTGCCGTAGGTGTCACGATCATGAATGATCTCGGTATCATCCGCGTACCGCGGCGCTGGATCTTCACTCCGGTTACTCTCGAAGAAGGCCAGGAAGCTGAATTTTATTTCAGCTGTATGAAAGTCATTGGCAAAAAAGATATTCCGATAGAATCCATTTAAGAGGAGGAACTTATTATGAAATTAACTACAGTAGAAGGTATGCAGTCAGAAATTTTTGTACCGATCACTCCAAAACCAGTATTTACAGAATTAAAGAAACCATTAAGTGAATGCAAGGTGGCATTTATCACAGCAGGTGGTATCCACCGCAAGGATCAGACACCATTCAACACATCCGGTGATTTCTCCTACAGAGTCATTCCTTTTGACACTCCTTCCGATATGCTGATGGTTACACACGGCGGTTTCGACAACTCCGATATCAACAAGGACGTCAATGCCATGTTCCCGATCGACCGTCTGCATGAGCTCGTTGACGAAGGCTTCATCGGTTCACTTCCAAAAGAAACCTACACCTTCATGGGCGGCGGCGGAAACGTTGAGAAATTCATGAATGAAACCGGTCCGGAGATCGCACGTAAGCTCAAAGAGCAGGGCGTAGATGTAGTTCTCTGTACAGGAGGCTGCGGTACCTGCCACCGTTCCGCCACAATCGTAACAAGATGCTGTGAAGAAGCCGGAATGAGCTGCTGCGTGATCGCTGCCCTTCCACCTATTGCAAGACAGCAGGGCGCACCAAGGATCACAGCTCCGCACGTACCGATCGGTTCCAATGCCGGTGAACCAAACAATATCCCAATGCAGACAGCCATCATCAAGGAATCCCTGGAATGGGTTCGTGACTGCCCAAGCTTCAACCAGACAAAAGTGCTTCCATATGAATATCGTCACAACGTATGATTCCCGGCTTCTGTAAGCAGCCAAAAAGTCAGTAACCCCCCAAAATTAAGCCATAGCAAAACCCCCGGACCTCATATCCGGGGGTTTTGTTGCCGGTATCACATTTTTGAAGCAGCCGATCCGGTCTGATATTCAACTCTCCTGTTTACCAGCATCTGGATCACGATTCCAAATACGATCAGCAGAAGTCCCAGTACAGAGAATACAGTGATCTTTTCACCCAGTACAAAATGTGTAAACAGCAATGACACAAACGGTGTCAGATATGCCAGATTCGCGATCACGGCTGTATTTCCAATATCCAGAGCCAGCGCCCAGGTAAGGTATGGAAGCGCATTGCAGATAATGCCATTCCAGAGCATTCCCACTGTCTGTGTTCCCGTTGGCACTGCCATTTTTCCCTGCAGGATGATCACCACAAAGGCAATGACGGTGCCAGCTCCATAGGAGATCATAACGCTTAAATTCTTGTCATAGGTTTCTCTTTTATTCAGTGTACAATACAGACCGTAGCAGATTGCCGCAAGCAGCGCATACAGGATGCCTTTGGGATCTCCGAAGGAGAAATCCGTAAGCCTGCCGTCTGTCGTCACAACAAGGATTCCCAGAAAAGAAAAGAACACTGCCGCTGCTTTTCCGAGATTCATTTTTTCTCCAAGGATCCAGCAGGAAAAAATAATGATCAGTGCCGGCCAGAGTTCGTTGATCACAAAAGCTGTCTGCGCCTCCAGAAGATTGGTTCCAAGAAGCAGGAAATAATTGTAAAAAAATACGCCAAGCGAGCCTATCACGATCATACGGATCAGTGTTTGTATTGTCACTCCCCTCAGATCTTTCAGATATCCTTTTTTCCAGTTCCAGATCCCCAGAAACAGGGTCGCTGCCAGGAATGAGAATGCCAGCACATAGACTGCATCCAGCTGGTTCATAAGCAGCTTTGAAACAGTCGCTACCGTTCCAAAACACACAACAGATGTTCCTGCATACACATACTCTCTTTTCATAATAAATTCCTCCTGTTCTTTTGCATATACTCCCGGAATCTTTTTGCACTTAAAAAACCAGGTGCCGAAAGACTCCAAAAAATACATTCATTTTATATAGATAGCAGAAAAGGCAGCCTCATGGCTGCCTTCTCTGACATATCTCACTATATTCCATTAGTTAAAGCTCTGTTCTGTTCTTTCTATGATCTCATCCTGAAGTGCTTTATCCAGGTTTCGGAAATGATCACTGTAGCCTGCCACACGCACGATCAGATCCTTGTATTCATCCGGATGCTTCTGCGCATTGAGCAGGGTCTGCTTATCAATAACATTGAACTGGATATGATGTCCGTCCAGATTGAAATACGACCGTACAAGGTTCGCCATCTGGTTAAGACCATTCTCACCGGCTACCACAGACGGAGTAAACTTCTGGTTGAGAAGAGTTCCTCCTGTATTCAGATGATCCATTTTTGCACAGGATTTGATGACTGCTGTCGGTCCATTTGTGTCTGCACCTTTTTCCGGCGAGATTCCCTCGGATACAGGTTTGTGTGCGTGTCTGCCGTTGGCACTTGCGATCATCACATCTCCGAAATACACATGACAGGTAGTCGGAAGCATATTTACCCGGTAAGTACCGCCTCTGTTATTTCTGCGTCCGGTTATATTCTTACGGTAGAAATCAAATACCTGTTCCATGATCTCATCCGCATAATCATCGTCATTTCCGTATTTCGGTGTTCTGTTGGTCACAAGGTTATAAATCCTCTCATAGCCTGCGAAATCAGCTTCCATCGCATCCATAAGTTCTTTCATTGAGAACTTTTTCTTATCAAAAACATTGTATTTCACAGCACTCAGACAGTCCGTGATCGTTCCGATACCAACGCCCTGAATATAGCTGGTATTGTATCTCGCACCTCCGGCATTATAATCCTTTCCTCTGGCAATACAGTCGTTTGTCAGGATCGAAAGAAATGGAACCGGCATCTCTTCTGCATAAATCTTTTCGATCACAAGGCTTCCGCGGATCTTGATATCCAGGAAGTATTTCATCTGCGTACAGAAAGCATCCCACAGTTCTTCGTAGCTGTTAAATTCATATCCCCAGCCGGTCTGCGGTCCGAGCTGACTGTCTGTCGCATGGTCATAGCCATTAAAAAGCGTCAGTTCAAATACCTTTGGTATATTGAAATATCCGGTCAGGATATAAGCCTCATTTCCAAAAGCTCCCGTTTCCACGCATCCGCTTGTGCCGCCCTTACGTGCATCTTCGATGGTTTTTCCGGCATTCAGAAGCTCCTGCACGATTGCCTCCGTATTATAAAAGGCCGGCTGTCCCCAGCCCTTTCTGGATATTTCGCAGGCTTTTTTCAGGAAATCCTGTGGAGTCTTGCGGCTGATCTGCACATTGGAGCTTGGCTGAAGAAGCTTCATCTCATCCATACACTCCAGGATCAGGTAACTTACCTCGTTCACTCCGTCCTTTCCGTCCGGTGTGATCCCTCCGGTATTGATATTGGCAAAATCAGTATAAGTGCTGCTCTCTTTCAGTGTAATTCCAACCTTTGGCGGAGCCGGCTGGTTGTTAAATTTTACCCACAGGCACTCCAGAAGTTCCTTTGCTTTGTAATCATCCAGAATCCCTTCGTCAACATCTTTTCTGTAAAAACGGATCAGATGCTGGTCAAGTCTTCCCGGACTGTATGCATCCCACGGATTCAACTCACTGGTTACTCCCAGGTGTACAAACCAGTACATCTGGATCGCCTGCCAGTATGTCTCCGGTCTGTGAGAAGGTACCACGCGGCAGTTCTCTGCGATCTGAAGAAGTTCTGCCTTTCTGACCTCATCTGTACATTCTGCTGCCAGCTCTTCTGCGTATCCGGCATAACGGTCTGCGAGGATCATGATCGCATCGCAGGCAATATCCATTCCTTTCAGCTCGGCTTCCTTATCCAGCGCCTCCGGATCATTCATATAATCCAGGCTTTCCAGCGAGGCTTTGATATCTTCTTTGTGCTCCAGAAAACCTTTCTTGTAAATATTCTCCGAACCTACGGTATGTCCCGGTCCTCTCTGTTCCATAAATTCTGTAAACATACCGGCACCATATGCAGCCTTCCATTCCGGTGTCATGTGCGCCAGGATCTTATGACGGATCGAACGGTTCTCCCAGTAAGGGATCATCTCATTTTCCTGAAAAACATAGTCCTCTTCTTTGACCTTGAAGTTGATGAGTTTTCGGTCGTTCATAACCTTCAGGTCCTCTACTGTATGACAACAGAGGTCCGGAAAAGTCGGTGATGCCTGAGGCGCACAGCCTTTTTCACCAACGATCAGTTCGCCATCCCCTATGTATAAGGTCTTTTTGGAAAAATAATTCTTCAGCGCCAGAGCCCTCAGTTCCGGAACACTGACAGCGCCTTCATACTGTCTGTATGTTTCTGTAAAATATTTTGCACGTTCCATATCAATGTACGCCTGCGTATTGACACTGCGTTCCCGCAGAGTCTGGATACGCTGGTTCATTCCCCGTACTTCCATAATATACTCCTTTCCGTGATGTATCACGATATAATAAATGCAAA
>CAVCYJ010000182.1:0-6609 GCA_963605995.1 Holdemanella biformis
CCGTAGTTCATGTTAAACCTCCTTTATAATCCGTTCTATTATATCAAATAAGAATAAGTAAATAAAGCAGAAAAATAAAAATTCACAATTAGACTGCTGAGAATGTTACTGTTCACTTCGTTCTCGCTTATCTGAGAACAGTAAACGGTAACGTTAGTTTTGACAGAAACAGTATAACCTATGCTGGCGTATTTCTGTAATTCATGATACACTATGTCAATAGAAGGTCTGATGGGCTGCTTTGAGGGATATAATGAACACGATCTGAGGAACTGTTTACAGGTAGCAGCCTGGAAAACGGGCAGTAATAAGTTAAGTGAGGGATAAGAATGCTTGAGAAATATAAAACAGTGTATGAAGGCGGAGAGGGCGAGATCGTGGAAAAGAAGTCCAGGTTTATCGCTACAGTACGACCTGTAGAAACTGAAGAGGAAGCGCTGGCCTTTATAGAAGAGATGAAAAAAAAATACTGGGATGCCAGACATAACTGTTATGTATATTCAGTGGGAAAGAACCGGGAATATACCAGATGCAGTGATGATGGTGAACCGTCGGGAACAGCTGGCAGGCCGATGCTGGACGTAATACTTGGAGAAGATATTTATAATGTGGCAGCAGTAGTTACCAGATATTTTGGTGGGGTACTGCTTGGAACGGGTGGCCTTGTCAGAGCATATTCCAGGAGCCTGCAGGAAGGGATTGCCGCCAGTACAGTGATAGAGAAAACGTACGGAATTTCCATGGAAGTGATCACAGATTATACCGGGATCGGCAGGATTCAGTATATTGCCGGAGAACAGAAGCTTCCAATCCTTGATTCGGAATATACGGACAGAGTAGTTCTGCACCTGCTGGTTCCGTCAGATCAGATCGCCTCTGTGGAGAAAGCAATCACCGAGGGGACGAACGGAAGAGCAAAGATGAAGAAAGAAAAGGATCTTTACTATGCAGTGATTAACGGAACGGTGAAGGTATTTGCGGACTGATCAAATATGCCCCATGCAGTTGTCGGGCTGCATGGGGCATGATCTTCACTGCTTTTTATAAAAACTCAGCATTTCTCTGGCTCAGGATAGTCAACACCGAAAGTGTCCATTGTCACAGAGCTGATCTTCTGTTCATCAAGCGGACGGTCACTGTAATCGGTATCTTCCTCTGCGATACGGTTTACAACATCCATTCCTTCAGTAATCTTACCGAATGCAGCATAGGCACCGTCAAGATGTGGCGCATTTTTGTGCATAATAAAGAACTGGCTTCCTGCTGAATCCGGATGCATGGCGCGTGCCATAGAAAGAACACCGGCAGTATGTTTCAGATCATTTTTAAATCTGTTCTGAGTGAATTCACCCTTAATGCTGTATCCGGGACCGCCCATACCTGTTCCGTCCGGGCATCCGCCCTGGATCATGAAACCGTTGATGACACGGTGAAAAATAAGTCCGTCATAGAAGCCTTTTTTTACAAGGCTGATAAAGTTGTTAACTGTATTCGGTGCGATCTCAGGATATAATTCTGCCTTCATCACATCACCGTTGTCCATGGTGATCGTAACTATCGGATTTGCCATAGTTTCAAGTCTCCTTTTCAAAAAGTATTGTATTTCCCTGTTCGCTCTATTATAATATGCAAAGGACAATTCTGCAAGAAAAAGGTGGAAAAGATGATTATAGAGACAAAAACACCACAGGAAACATTTGAGGTGGGAAAGAAGATCGGAGAGAATGCAAAGCCGGGTCAGATCTATACTCTGACAGGTGACCTTGGAGTGGGAAAAACCGTGTTTACCCAGGGGGTTGCAGCAGGACTTGGAATTACAGAGCCTATCTGCAGTCCGACGTTTACGATCATTCAGGAATACGAAAGCGGACATCTTCCATTGTATCATTTTGATGTTTACCGAATTGGTGATATAGAAGAAATGGAAGAAATCGGATATGATGATTATTTCTTCGGACAGGGAATCTGCCTGATCGAATGGGCCAATCTGATCGAAGAAATCCTTCCGGAAAATCTGATCAAAGTAACCATAGAGAAAGACCTGGAAAAAGGCTTTGACTACAGAAGGATTACAGTGATCGGTCTGAAAGAAGTCTGAACGGCAGGAAATAAAAGACCGTATTAGAGGACTGTCGATTGATGGAAGACAGTCAGGAGGTAGAAATGAAAATTTTAGCTTTGGACAGCTCAGGAATCGTAGCATCTGTAGCGATTGTGGAGGATGATACATTACTGGCTGAATATACCGTAAATTACAGGAAAACACATTCTCAGACCCTGCTTCCGATGCTGGATGAGATTGTGAAGATGACAGAACTGGATCTGGAATCCGTAGATGCTATCGCAGTAGCGGCAGGACCGGGATCCTTCACAGGACTCCGTATCGGTTCAGCGACAGCCAAAGGTCTGGGACTTGCCCTGAAGAAACCACTGGTGGCAGTACCGACTGTAGATGCACTGGCATATAATCTTTATGATGCCCGGGGACTGATCTGCCCGATCATGGATGCAAGAAGAAAACAGGTGTATACAGGAATCTACAGATTTGAAGAACATCAGCTTGTGACAGTGAAGGAACAGTGGGCTGCACCGATTGAGGAGCTGATAGAAGAACTGAACCAGAGAGGTGAGACGGTCACATTTCTGGGAGATGGTGTACCCGTATTTTGTGAACTGATCACGGAGAAACTGCGGGTTCCATATTCGTTTGCACCGGCACATATAAATAAGCAGAGGGCTGCAGCAGTAGCTGCTCTTGGCAGCATTTATTACAAGGAAGGACGTACGGAGACAGCCATGGAGCATACTCCTGAGTATCTTCGTGTGTCTCAGGCAGAACGCGAACGTGCGGAAAGAGAAAAGGCACAGCAGCAGGCAGGTGCGAAAGTATGATTCTGAGAGAAATGCTTGTTGATGATCTGGAGCAGGTGATGGAGATTGAGCGGGATCTTTTTCAGGTGCCGTGGACAAAAGAAGGATTTTTTACTTTTCTGACCAGAGATGATACCATGTTTCTGGTGGTAGAGGAGAAAGAAAAAATCCTGGGATTCTGCGGTCTTCTCATGGTTTTGGACGAGGGGGATATCACGAATGTGGCAGTATGCAGAGAACGGCAAAAAGAAGGAATCGGTACTTTTATGATGCAAAGTCTCATTCGTCTTGCAGCAGAACGCGATGTTACGACGATCCATCTTGAAGTGCGTGTGGGAAATGAAACTGCTATTCGCCTTTATGAGAGGATGGGTTTTACCAGGGACGGAATCCGCAAAGCGTATTACAGCGATCCTGTAGAAGATGCACTGCTTATGACGCGCCATCCGTAACAGATGCCAGACAGCTCCGGAAATCGCAGGGAAGGCTGTGCTGAGTCTGAATATCTGAAAAACTGAAAATTTATAGAAGGAAGAATCAACTGTCGGAAATGTCGGGGCAGCGATAAAGTACCTTTTGCCCCTGATATCATCATAGAATAACTGATGGCTGAAAAAGCTGCAGGCAGTTGAAAAAACAGAGGAAATATATAATATATGTTAGATGTATGTTTAGTTGGAACCGGAGGAATGATGCCTCTGCCGCGCAGATGGCTGACTGCGCTTATGACAAGATATAACGGAAGCAGTCTGCTTATCGACTGCGGTGAAGGCACGCAGGTGGCGATTAAAGAGAAGGGGTGGAGCTTTAAACCTATTGATGTGATCTGTTTTACTCATTATCATGGAGACCATATCAGCGGTCTTCCGGGACTTCTCCTTACGATGGGAAATGCTGATCGTACAGAGCCGCTGACTCTCATAGGGCCAAAAGGGCTGGAGAGAGTAGTTAATGCGCTCCGCGTGATCGCACCGGAACTTCCGTTTGAAATTAAGTTTATTGAAATTACACAGCCGGAACAGGTCATTGAGATAAATGGCTATCGCATTACGGCTTTCAAAGTAAACCACAACGTAATCTGTTATGGCTATACTCTTGAGATCCTCCGCCAGGGGAAATTCTCAGCAGAAAGAGCAAAAGAGCAGGAAATCCCACTGAAATACTGGAATCCGTTGCAGAAAGGGCAGACTATCGAAGCGGATGGCACTGTCTATACACCGGATATGGTACTTGGACCTGCAAGAAAAGGAATCAGGCTTACTTATACAACAGATACCAGACCAACAGAATCTATCCTGCGCAATGCAAAGGAGTCAGATTTGTTTATCTGCGAGGGAATGTATGGAGAAGATGACAAAGCAGACAAAGCCCGTGGATACAAGCATATGACTTTCCGGGAAGCGGCAGTTCTGGCCCGCGATGCCAAAGTGCAGGAGATGTGGCTGACCCATTACAGTCCGTCACTGGTCAGACCGGATGAATTTATGGATAAAGTCCGCGATATTTTTCCCAATGCCTATCCGGGAAAAGACGGTAAGAGTATAGAACTGAATTTTGAAGAAGAATAGCTGGATGCCAAAAGCCGGCACCTGCTTAAGCAAGTCAAAGATAGTACAGATTTATGAGGAACAGAAAATGAAAGATACATTAATTCTTGCAATTGAGAGCTCCTGTGATGAGACTGCAGCTTCTGTTGTCAAAAACGGCAGAACAATACTGTCAAACGTGATCTCCTCGCAGATTGCCCTCCATACTTTATACGGTGGAGTAGTTCCGGAAATCGCTTCCCGTAAACATATTGAAAAGATTAACCAGGTGATCGAACAGGCTCTGTCGGATGCAGGAGTAACACTTGATGATCTGGATGCAATTGGTGTCACCTACGGTCCGGGATTAGTAGGTGCACTTCTGGTAGGTGTCGCAGAGGCAAAAGCAATTGCTTATGCCAGGAAACTTCCGTTGGTAGGTGTTCATCATATCGAGGGGCACGTATCTGCAAACTATATCGAGCACCCGGATCTGGAACCGCCATTTCTCTGCCTGATCGTGTCCGGAGGGCATACCCATCTTGTGATCGTTAAGGATTATGGTGAATTTGAAATTCTTGGACGCACCCGTGACGATGCGGCTGGAGAAGCTTTTGATAAAGTTGCAAGAGCTATAGGTCTGGGTTATCCGGGCGGCCCAAAAGTAGACAAACTTTCAAAAGAGGGAAATCCGAATGCAATCGAATTTCCTAAGGCAAAGATTGGAGACTGTCCATATGATTTCAGCTTCAGCGGTGTAAAATCAGCGGTATTAAATTATATCAATCATGCTCAGATGACAGGGGAAGAAGTGAACAGAGCAGATCTGGCCGCATCATTCCAGAAAGCAGTAGTAGATGTACTGGTGGAGCATACCATGCTTGCTGCCAGAGATTATGGAATGAATAAGATTGCAATCGCAGGCGGAGTGGCTTCAAATGGAACGTTAAGAGCAACGATGGAAGAAGCCTGTAAGAAAAATAACTACAGCTTCTATCGCCCATCACCGATTTTTTGTACAGATAATGCAGCAATGATCGGAGTAGCTGCTTACTATGAATATATAAAAGGTACACGCCACGACTGGGATCTGAATGCCGTGCCGAACCTTAAACTGGGAGAACGCTGAGATGGCAGGAAAAAACACAGCTATTGTTCTGGCAGCAGGACAGGGAAAAAGAATGAACAGCAAAATACAGAAGCAGTTTCTGGAAATACAGGGCTATCCAGTTCTGTATTATTCCCTGCACTGTTTTCAGGAGAGTCCGCTGATCCGGGATATTATTCTTGTGACGGGAGAGGAAACTATATCCTACTGTAAAAAGGAGATCGTGCAAAAATACGGATTTACAAAAGTATCAGCGGTGATCCCGGGTGGAAAAGAACGCTATGACTCTGTCTATGCGGGACTTTGCGAGTGCAGAGACTGCGAATTCGTACTGATCCATGACGGTGCAAGACCTTTTATAACAGAAGAAATTCTTGAACGCGGACTGGAAAAAGTAAAAGAAACAGGTGCATGCGTGATTGGTATGCCGTCCAAAGATACTGTCAAACTCTCTGACGGGGAAGGATATGTAAAAGAAACACCGGACAGAAAGTGTGTGTGGACAATTCAGACCCCACAGATTTTTTCATATCCCCTGATCCGCGGGGCGCATGACAGCATTCGCCAGAAAGATATGAGTAAAATCACAGATGATGCTATGGTAGTAGAGCGGGAGACTGGTGTAAAAATTGCACTGGCAGAGGGTTCTTATCAGAATATTAAGATAACCACACCGGAAGATCTGGATATTGCAAATGCATTTTTTAACTGAATCAAGTAAGTCACCTGCTTCAATTACGAAAAGCAATAAGCAGTGGGTGGGGACTTGCTTGTATCAGGAGTGGTACAAGCAGTTATTCGGTTATGAGCAAGTAGCGAAGCGGATTGCGAATATCCGCTTGATGTATTAATTCTCTGCAAATGCTGTATTTCAGAAACTTTTGCAGAGAAAAAGCGAAGATAGAAATAAAAAATAAAAAAATGTAAAAAAAGTTGTTGACAGGTGAATGCTTTGGTGATAGAATATCACTTGCGTCGGCGGTGAGAAAACACGGCGGACACAGTCAATAACATATGGAGAGATATCGAAGTGGTCATAACGAGGCGGTCTTGAAAACCGTTTGTCCGCAAGGGCGCGTGGGTTCGAATCCCACTCTCTCCGCT
>CAVCYJ010000183.1:0-6601 GCA_963605995.1 Holdemanella biformis
TCTATATTTCTTTTTCTTCATCCCACGTCCCGCCGGCCGCAAGCACTGCTGCCTTCTGGCGTTCTTTGATGATCTTATGATCTTCGTCGATGTGCTTCTCTACATCCAGCCTGCTCATCATAAATATGATCACTGCAAATGTAATAACTTCCATGGCAAGGAATGCAAATGCCAGTACCTGCTCTATGCCGCCCATCTGTCTGTAAACGATCTGGCCGGTATAGGAAGTTACATCCTGGATTATCGTAACTGTAGACGGATCGCAGGCAATTCCTGTGTTTGTATATCCTGCGAAGGTCAGGAGTCCGTTGATCACGCCTGTACAGATTCCCGACAGACCAACCATAATCGAGCCATACACCGACATGGTAAATCCGTCGCTTCTGAATCCGTTCTGTGCTTCCATATGATCCAGCACATCTGAGAGAAGTGCCATGGTCACATACATTGCCGGGATACTTCCGATTCCTTTGAGAACCATTCCCACACATACGATAATGAAATTATGTACATTGATAAAACATACAAGTCCGCCGACTACTGAGAAGCAAAGTCCCATAACAACCGCCCGTTTCTTCCCAAGTTTGTGTGCGATCGGCCATGCCACGACCATTCCCACCGCAGTCGGGATTCCGCCCAGCAGTCCCAGTGCAGACATCAGTGTTCCGGAAGTCTGCTCCGGATTTGCAGAATTAATTACACTGTCAAACATCCATCTTGCATAGAAACTCATGGAGCTGTTCTTCATCAGCTGTCCGAACTGAAACAGCAGGAAATACAGGATGATGATCCACCAGTATTTACTGTGGACACACGCCTGAACCTGTTTTTTCATCGGAATCTTCTCTTCTTTGATATTCAGATTCAGTGTTTCCTCTGTAATACGTTCTCTGGTAAAATAATACTCCAGAAGGATTCCCAGAAAGCAACATACACATAAAGCAATAGAAACAATTCTCCAGTGCGCATAGCTTGCATCAATATCAAGTCCCTGATCTCCCGAAACAAAGAGATAACTCTGCAAAAGGACAGGAACAACAATACTTGCTCCGACTCCCGCAGACGCAACCATGGCTGCATTGGAAAAAGTAGCCAGCATACCTCTCTGCGAAGAATCTCTGGTAGAAAGAGAAACCATAGAGCTGTGTGCTGTATAAAAACATGGATAAGCTACCGCATAATAGAGATTATAGGAGACAGCGATCCAGATCATCTGTACCGCATTGCTTCCTGATTTCGGTGTCATAAACAAAAGGATCACTGCCACCACTACCATCGGAACGGACAAAAGCAGATATGGCCTTGCCTTTCCCTGCGAAGTCCTCGTATTATCGATCCATCTTCCGATCACAAGATTTCCCAGGATCACAAAGATCACGGAAACTACCGGAAGCAGGGTTGCAAATGCACCGAATTTCGTCCATCCCAGTACATCCACATAATATCTGTTCAGATATGCACCAAAGATAGAATTCGCAAGCATGGCACAGAAAGGTGCCAGAAAGTATCCGATAGCCATTTCCGGTATTTTTACATCTGCTGATTTTATCTTCGTTCTGAATATCGGTTTTTCTACAATATCAGTTATTTTCACTTTCCGTCCTCCTTAAGATCAAATGAGAAAAAGTCAAACGTGCCTTTTCCCCGGAAACTGAAGAACAATGCTTCTTTCTTGCCCAGCCCTCTTATTTTTCCCGAAAAACCACGTACTTCCCTGCATGGTTTCACCGGAATCTCCGCAACAGGAGTTCCATTCTGTGAAGTACGCACAATTACCGTACCCTCTGCTTTTCCCTTGATATTGATCCGGAGTACTCGCGTTTTTGACAGGTCAAAATATTTGAAGCCTGCCACTGCACCGTCGCACATATTTGCAATATACTGGTTCTCTCCGCTTTCCCTGTCACCGCCGTCCTGGGTAAAGAACGGACAGTCTTTTTTCGGATGCTTGATCATACTCAGGAATCTGGTGCCGTTTTTGCCATAAAGATTGCAGGCAATATATGCCGGATAGTTTCCTTTTCCTTCAAGTGGTCCAGCATTTAATCCGCAGGAAGTCATCTCTGCCTGATAAAATTTGCCATCCTCAAAGCGGATCTGCTCTGCACAGGCCTGTCTGGAAGACTGCTTGCGATTGCTGTGTCTGTGATAGAAAATATAATATTTCCCATTGATCTCGATCAGACTTCCGTGTGTATTTCCGGTATAATTTCTGGCGTTCTTCACATCTGTGACTCCCGGCAGACCGATGTCACCGTTGCTTACCAGGATCCCGCCATACTGAAATCCCTTTACAGGATTATCACTGGTCGCATAACATAACTCATGACTGTTCAGAGAGCTGTAGATGAAATAATAAGTATCTCCGAATTTACGCATGGAACTGGCTTCCAGGAAAGGATGTCCCTCATAGGGAGTGCCTTTGGATTCTTTTTCACCCGCGATTCCAATATAGGAAGGTCCGGATTTCACTGTCAGCATATCGGACGGATCGATCTCAAAGCACATCGGGCCATGTTCAGTAGCTTTTGAGCCGGCCAGAAGAAGCGGGTTGCTCTGAAGCGCAAATCCTGTATAAAGATATAATCTTCCGTCATCATCCTTAAAGATTCCCGGATCGAACTGAAATGGTTCGTTCTTCTTGCCGATCGGTGTCTTGTCTGCATACTGCACATATCCGTAGAACTCATATTTTCCGGCAGGCTTGTCACACACTGCAACAGAAATCATCTTAGTACCGCCCATAAAATAATACAGATAATATCTTCCGTCCGGTCCCTGCACCATATCCGGTGCCGCCAGTCCATTGGTAAGGCGGATCCTGGGCGCTGCCGGATCCTGTTCCCTTTTATAAATACAGCCTTCGTAACGCCAGTTTCCCAGATCATCCACAGGTGCTGACCAGCATACATAATCACCCAGACAGAAATTCAGACCATTAAACAGATCATGCGATCCATAAATATATACTCTGCCATCTACCACATGAGGTTCCGCATCCGGAACATATTCATAACTTGGCAGATAAGGATTAAATGCCTGCTTCTTCATAAATCTGATTCCTCACTTTCTCATCAATATGACTTATGCGTCCTTTCTTCTGCCGAAGAACCCTGCGATAATTCCAGTCACAAGAGCTGCCACATATGCCACTACTGTCACTTCAAAAGATACTGTCAGTGTATCCAGTCCTACACTGACATTCTGGATATAGGAAGCCGCACTCTTGGCAAAAACTGCCACGGATGCCGCTGTCAGCACACTGTACAGGATTGTCATATTGTCCCACAATGGCCGGTAGCCTTTTGCTATCGTAAGGCACATTTCCAGTACCCCTGCCACCAGAGTGATCACGGTAACTGTCACGATAAGTCCTTCCAGACTGTTCTTCTGTGTTCCAAACATAATATACCCAACAAGGGCAACAGCAAGTACAATTACCGAAATGCCGGAAACATAAATTCCTGCCGCAGCCTTACTCCAAAATTCCTTCATACCCATCTGCTGTTCCTCCTTAATCTTCTTTGCATTTCTTTACATTTCTTACATACAGCACCAGACACAATACAGTCAGCACTCCAAAGAATATATCCACTCCTATCAGAGCTTTCTGCCATGGAGTCAGTATATAATCTACACTTGTAGAAGATGTAACACCATTCATCAGGTTACTGTTTACATAAGAATACAGTGTATAATGCAGAGAATCTTTGATCGCTTTCTGGAGGTTTGCATCGCCCTTTACATTCTCTTCCTTCAGGTCACTGTAGGAATCCAGACTTGTATTCAGCAGCATATTGGTACCTGCAAGAAGTCCTTCTTCCCATCTCTGATAATCCTCTGAAGAGAGCATATCTGTATTTTCCCAGCCTTCAAAGCCCCACTCATTACGTACAACCTCTGTGCTGAGTCCTTTACTGTCACCAACCCAGGTACATCCGATACGGTTATATGCACTCATCAGACCTTTTGCCTGTCCTTTGACAAAAGCAATCTGGAATCCCCTCAGTTCATTTTCACGCAGAGACTGCTCGTTTGCAAAGGTGGAAATTCCGCTTCGGTTGACTTCCTGACTGTTAAATGCCAGATGCTTTGGTGCAAGGATACAGCCTTTTTCCTGCGCTTTCAGGATTTCTGCTGCCGCTATTTCACCTGTGAGGACTGCATCCTCAGAAAAATATTCCTGACTTCTTCCACAGTACGGTGTACGGTGCAGATTCAGACCCGGTGCATAGATCGTAGTGATGTTGCTCCAGAGAGAATCTTCTCCGAAAATATATCCCTGCTCTTTGGCAAGTTCTTTGTTAAAGGTAGCTGCCAGTGTAGGAGAAGTCGGGAAAGTACCGCATTCATAGGAAGCATTTTCATCTTTTGAAGATACATAGCACGGATCTTCAGACTCACTGGATTTCCAGTAAGTAGAAAGAGTCTTTCCTCCAAAAGCGTCCAGGATTCCGTTTGGTCCGTCAGCATCCAGACCGCCTATCAGATCGATAGAAGCAATCGGCTCGATTCCCGAACCGCCAAGCTGAATAAATGTGCACGCTTCCTCCAGTGTAATCTGGCTGAGAAGCTGATCCCATCTTTCATCGTCAAAATCCGCACCCTTCAGATCAATAATGCTCAGATCTCCGGACTGTCCCCATTTGATATCCGAAGTATCATCGCTGTCAGATGATGTATAGGTATCTCCTTTCAGCAGTGTCTGCATTTCTTCTGTAGCTTCCACACTGTCATAGGTCTGCGGCCAGGTTCCTTCCCAGTCACTTCTGGAAAGATAAGTTACTGTGCCGTCTGCAAAATAATTCAGGTCAGCATCATCAAACTGATTGGTGATCGCATTTCCCGTAACAGAAGATACGGAGTAAGTTGTTGTATCCAGTTCATCCAGAGTATAGGATACTGCCAGATCACTGTCACCCTCTGCATCCATTCCGTCATCCTCTGTATATCCTTTTGCTGCCAGGATATTATTCAGCGCATCATGAGCTCCGTTTCCTACCGCAAAGTAATAATCACCCGCATC
This sequence comes from Holdemanella biformis, assembly GCA_963605995.1. Lineage (GTDB taxonomy): Bacteria > Bacillota > Clostridia > Lachnospirales > Lachnospiraceae > Blautia_A. The sequence continues at coordinate 5,027 of CAVCYJ010000183.1, forward strand.
CATGATATATGTTTTTGCATTTACATAATCATAACTTGCGAAATATTCCTTGGGAGCTTCCACTTCTACAGTTTCTGTTTGTCCCGGCTCGATCTCGGAAGTTTTTTCAAATCCGATCAGCTGTACGGAAGCTTTTTCTACCTTGTTCTCTTTGTCATAGTCAGTATAAGGTGTCTGCGCATAGAGCTGCACAACATCTTTTCCTGCTGTATCTCCTGTGTTTTTTACCTCTACCGTAACCTTTACATTATCACCTTCATAGCTGAAATCTGTGATTTTCTGCTCGAAGGTTGTATAGGAAAGACCATATCCGAAGGAGTAGGAAACTTCATTGTCATAATCCCATTCACGGTTTCCATTGGAAGCCCCTGTCTTTGAATCTGCATTTCCTTCTCCGAGAATGGTATCTTCATATCTGGTTTCATAATATTTATATCCTGTATAAATATCTTCGCTCTCTACTACGTAGCTGGAACCGCTGTAATTGGATGCGCCGAAGTTGCTTTCTGTCGCATTTGTATATGTATAGTTTCCGAAATTCGCCATTGCCGGTGAGGAAACTGAGCTTACCGCATAAGTATCAGAAAGATGTCCGGATGGATTTGCTTCACCTGTCAGGACAGAAGCCACTCCCTTCAGACCTACTGTTCCCGGTTCTCCGATCCAGAGAATACTGTCAATATTTTCGTCGTCCTTCAGCTCTTCGATTTCCATAGGGTTATCAGCATTGATCAGTACGATTACCCTGTCAAAATTATCCTCTGCCTCTTTGATCATGTCTCTTTCTACGTCCTGAAGAGCCAGAGCCAGATGTGTACCGTCACCGTCAGTTACATTATCAGTGCCTGTTCCGAAATCATCTGCTTCACTTCCCTGACGTCCGATCACAACAATGGCAGCATCGCTGTAATCACTGTAGCTCTCCCTCTGGGTATCGGTGTATTCACTGATCGGAACCTCTCCGGTACGGATAGTATTTGCCTGCATTTCCGCACCTGTAAATCCAAACCAGGTCGGCGCAAGAGCCATACGGTCATAGGTTTTATTCATTTCTTCGTAGAAGCTCCACATCGTAGGATTCACTTCAATTCCTGCTTCCTCAAAGCACTCCTTAAAGCTCAGTGCCTGTTTCGCAGGAGTGCTGCTTCCTACAGTACCTCCATAAACCGGATCATAACTGGTCATGCCGAACAGAGTAACCTTCGCAGAAGAAGCCAGAGGCAATGCTTTGTTTTCGTTCTTGAGAAGCACAGTTCCTTCTTCCTGGATTCTTGTCATGACATCATTTCTGGCTGCGATCAGATCCTCTGTATTGTCAAAATCTGATTTATAATAGTAAGCATCCTCGCTGTCACTGGTTTCTCCTGAAACTTTGATATTCGTAGTTCCAAGATATTCATTGATCTTTGATGCCCAGGCATTTGCAATCGTGGTAGTTCCCAGAGATACCACCAGCAAAGATGCCATCAGACCCGTAAGACCACGCATAGCCCGTGGGGTTCTTTTTTTCTTCATGTATCTTTCCTCCCTGATATCGGCGCAGGCTGCATCTGCAAAAGTACCGGCCATATACTT
>CAVCYJ010000184.1:0-6587 GCA_963605995.1 Holdemanella biformis
ATCGAGGTTAACCCGCGTTCCAGCCGTACTGTACCGTACATCAGCAAGGTAACAGGAATCCCGATCGTTCCTCTTGCTACCAAAGTAATCCTTGGCTACAAGCTCAAAGATATGGGATATGAGCCGGGACTTCAGCCGGAAGCAAAATACTATGCGATCAAGATGCCGGTATTCTCCTTCGAGAAGATCCGCGGTGCCGATATCAGCCTTGGACCGGAAATGAAATCTACAGGTGAGTGTCTTGGTATCGCTGAGACATTCAATGAGGCACTTTACAAAGCATTCATCGGAGCAGGTATCCGTCTTCCGAAATACAAGAATATGATCATCACAGTAAAAGATGAAGACAAACAGGATATCATCCCGATCGCAAGAAGATTTGAAGCACTTGGATACAGGATTTACGCTACATTGGGAACTGCAAAAGTCCTCAAAGAGAACGGAATCAAAGTAATCCGTACCAACAAACTGGAGCAGCCTGCACCAAACCTTATGGACCTTATCCTTGGCCATAAGATCGATGTTGTCATTGATACACCGCCGCAGGGGGTTGAACACCAGAAGGATGGTTTTGTTATCAGACGTAATGCCATCGAGACAGGCGTTAATGTCCTGACTTCTCTGGATACTGCAGAAGCACTGGCAACCAGCCTTGAGAACACAGACCTGAATAAATTATCACTGATCGATATTGCAACGATCGCAAGAAGATAATTATATCAGCCGGAAAATATAAAATGACAGAAACAGCAGCCGTTTTTTCCGCTATGGAAAAGGCGGCTGCTGTTGGATATCGTAAGAAGGGAAAGGATATGGATTTTATTGAACTGTTAAAGGTCATTTTCCTTGGTATTGTAGAGGGAATCACAGAATGGCTCCCGATCAGCAGTACCGGACATATGATTCTTGTGGATGAGTTTCTGAAACTGAATGTGACAGAGGATTTTAAAAATCTGTTTTTTGTAGTGATCCAGCTTGGCGCGATCCTTGCGGTTGTAGTTCTCTACTGGAATAAGCTGTGGCCGTTTTACATCAGGCCGGTCTCAAAGAAGAAACAGGCGGTATTGGACAGACAGCCTGCCGTTTCAAAGGGGATTCTTACTTTTGTAGAGAAGTTTTGCGATAAGGAGAAATGGGTACTCTGGTTCAAGATCATTGTAGCCTGTATTCCGACAATTGTTATTGCACTTCCATTTAACGATGTTATTGAAGAGAAATTTAACAATTATGTAGTTGTTGCTATTGCCTTGATCGTATATGGTGTTCTTTTCATTATTATTGAGAACTATAACAAGAAAAGACAACCAACCTGTACAAATCTGGAAGATCTGTCATTTAAGACAGCCTTTATCATCGGTCTGTTTCAGGTACTCTCCGTAGTTCCGGGTACTTCCCGTTCCGGTTCTACCATCATCGGAGGTATCCTTGCGGGAACATCCCGTACAGTAGCAGCAGAATTTACGTTCTTCCTTGGAATTCCGGTCATGTTTGGAGCCAGTCTTCTGAAGATACTGAAATTCGGCTTCTCCTTTACGGGAACAGAAGTGATGATCCTGATCGTGGGAATGGTGGTAGCCTTTGTAGTTTCTATTATCGCGATCAAATTTCTGATGGGATACATAAAGAAACACGACTTCAAAGCCTTCGGATGGTACAGGATCGTACTTGGAGTCCTGGTGCTTGGATACTTTATCGGCAAGACATTACTTGCCTGAAGCGTTTTATATGAATAAAATTGACAGATATACAAAAAAATTATACTATAAACATAGTTAACAAACTCAAACAAATACGAAAGGCGGTAAAAAACACATGAGAAAGAAAGTTATTGCAGCAATTATGGCAGGTGCATTAAGTGCAGGAATGCTCAGCACAGGAGTTTTCGCAGCGGAGGAAACATCTGATTTAAAGGGTGAGGTTAATACATTTATTGCAGCAAGCTTAAGCAATGCAATGGAAGAAATCCAGAAAGACTTTAATGAGACATATCCGGATGTTGAGATCCTTTACAACGCAGATAGCTCAGGCACATTACAGACACAGATCGAGGAAGGTGCACGCTGCGATATCTTCTTCTCAGCAGCAGACAAACAGATGAACGCTCTGGTAGACGAAGATCTGGCTATTAAAGACAGTGTAGAAGATATTCTTGAAAATAAAGTGGTTCTGATCAAACCTAAGGATGGAGAGACAAAGGTTACAGGATTTGAAAACATTACAGATGCGGCAAATATCGCACTTGCAGGAGACAGCGTTCCTGTCGGACAGTATGCGAGAGAAATCTTTGATAATCTTGGAATCACAGATGAAGTAAACAAGATGGAGATTAACGAAGGCAAGAACGTATCTGAAGTTCTGGCAGCAGTAAGTGAAGGAAGTAATGAGATCGGTATCGTTTACGCTACAGATGCTGCTTCCGTTGCCGACAAAGTAGACATTATCGCAGAAGCTCCGGAAGATGCACTTAACACACCGGTTCTTTATCCTGTAGGTCTGATCAGCGATAAAGAGGCATCTGCTGATGACGAAAAAGCAGCAGAAACATTCCTGGCCTATATCAAATCTGATGATGCCATGAAGGTATTCGAGAAATACGGCTTCACAGCATACAAGGCAGATGATACAAAAGAAACAGAAGATAAAGATGCTGATTCAACAGAAGAAGCAGATGACGCAGAGACAAGCGCTGAGACAGAAACAACAGAGGAAGCGAAATAAGAATGAGTGAATTTCTGGCGGAAATAAACTGGAGTCCATTATGGATTTCATTAAAAACAGGTTTTACGGCTACTGTGATCGCGTTCTTTCTGGGAATCTTTTTTGCGAGACTGGTAATGAGGCTGAAGCCTGTTTCCAGAGGCATCCTGGATGGCATCCTGACCATGCCTCTGGTACTTCCTCCGACGGTGGCCGGTTTCATTCTGCTTTTGTTATTCAGTCTGAGACGGCCGTTCGGAGCGTTTCTGCTGGATACATTTGATATCAAGGTCGTACAGACCTGGAAGGGTTGTGTCATTGCGGCTTCTGTGATCGCTTTTCCACTGATGTATCGGAATGCGCGCGCTGCATTTGAACAGGTGGATGTAAATCTGATCGCGGCAGGCAAGACCCTCGGCATGAGCGACAGAAGAATTTTCTGGACAGTTGTCATGCCGGCGGCAGGACCTGGGATTGCATCCGGTACAGTTCTTGCATTTGCCAGAGCAATCGGAGAATATGGTGCGACATCCATGCTTGCAGGAAATATCCTCGGCAAGACCAGGACTGTTTCTGTTGCGATTGCGTCAGAGACAGCGGCAGGAAACTACGGGATGGCCGGTTTCTGGGTAGTTGTGATCTTAGTCATCTCATTTGTGATCGTTGCGGCGATCAATATTGTTTCCGGCAAGGGAATGAAGATGGGAAGGTGGATGTAATGGCTGTCAGTGTAGATATAGAGAAGAAACTTCACGGATTTACTCTGAGAGTGAAACTGGAGAGCCATGGTTCACCGATGGGAATCCTTGGAGCATCCGGAAGCGGAAAGAGTATGACTCTGCGCTGTATTGCCGGAATCCAGACACCGGACTCAGGAAGGATCGTAGTAAATGACAAGGTTCTTTTTGATTCGGAGAAAAAGATTAATCTGAAGCCGCAGGAGAGAAGAGTTGGCTATCTTTTTCAGAATTATGCATTATTTCCTACCATGACAGTGGAGAAAAATATTGCCTGCGGATACAGAGGGGACAAGAGCCAGCTTCATACAAAAGTAGCAGACTACATAGAGCGATATCAGCTTAACGGACTTGAGAAGCGTTATCCGGGACAGCTTTCGGGAGGACAGCAGCAGAGGGTTGCGCTGGCGCGGATGATGATCGGGGAACCGGAAGTCATCCTTCTGGATGAGCCTTTCTCTGCGCTGGACGGATATCTGAAAGATATTATGCAGTGTGATATGCAAAATTTCCTGAAAGAATATACCGGAGATATGATCCTGGTAACGCACAGCCGTGACGAGGCTTACAAGTTCTGCGGGCATCTGACGATTCTGGATGGCGGTCAGGCGCTTACTACAGGAGAAACAAAGAAACTCTTTGAAAGACCTGGTATTCTGCAGGCAGCCAGACTGACCGGATGCAAGAATTTCTCTGCGGTACAGAAGATGGGAGAACACAGTATTTATGCAGTGGACTGGGATCTGATGCTACAGACGAAAGATGCAGTGCCGGATGATGTCACTCATGTGGGAATCCGCGGTCACTGGATGAAAGGTTCTTTTGAAAGCGGAGAGAATCATATGGAAGTGGAAGTCGTGGAATATATTGAAACGACTTTTGAACATCAGTATTTACTGAAGAATACGAAAGGCGGGGACTGCCAGCCTGTGTGGTGGATGTGCCCGAAAGGAGACTTCGAGGAAGACCCGCAGACCAAAGTCCCGAAATATATCTATTTCCCGGCAGAGCACCTGATGCTGCTGAGGGAAGCGAAACAGAACCACTGAGAAAATAAAAAAGCGTTGTACTTTCGGCGGATGATTCCGGACGAAGATACAACGCTTTTTGTGCAGGCGGTGAAGTGGATAGGTTGTATTCCCGATTATTACGCCCTGGCGGTGGCTACGGCGACCGACGACAACGCGGAAATAAGAAATTAAACGCGAGAAATCACCTTGTCGGTACACTGGAATATTTGATATAATCCACAACCATCATTGCCAGTTTAAAGGTCAGCGCATCCTCAAATGTACGGATATCAAGCCCGAATTTTCTCTGAAGCTTCTCAAACCGGTAAACCAGAGTGTTCCTATGTACATAAAGCTGTCGGGAAGTCTCAGAGAGGTTCAGGTTGTTCTCAAAGAAAGTGCGGATTGTGATCAGAGTTTCCTCATCAATCGAATCCAGAGTTTCTTCTTTAAAAATCTCATCAATAAACATCTCGCAGATGGAAACCGGGAGCTGATAGATCAGTCTGCCGATTCCAAGCTGATTATATCCGAATACATTCTTCTCAGCATAAAAAATCTTGCCGACTTCGAGGGCCGTATGAGCTTCTTTATATGCATCAGGAAGCCTTGTAATGTCTTCTGCCAGATTACTGTAGGCTACCCATGCGGAAGTCATTGCCTCCGTGTTTAACATATCTACAAGCATACACGCAATAGAGTCCAGATCCTCGTAGGTTTCTGTGGACTGTAATTCTCTGATGATGATAATTCCGGTATCATCGATCGCAGTGATAAAATCCCTTGTCCTGGCGGAAAAAATATTCCGGATTGTAGCGATGGCATTTTCGTCTTTGGTCTGTTTGGTTTCCACCAGAAAGACGGCGCGTTGAACAGAGGTAGCGATGTGCAGTTTTTTGGCGCGGTTAAAAGCATCCACTTCGGAATAAGAGCCAAGAAGCAGATTTTGCATAAAAGTGTTCTTGTCACTTTTTTCTGCGTAGGCAGTGAGAAGACTCTGGACCTGGCAGACAGCCAGTTCGCCGATGGTGGCAGTTGTCTCAGCTTTTCCCCATACGATCAGAAGATAGGAGACAGCATGGTTTTCCATAATCTTATACAGGCAGTAGCTGGTGTTGGAAACACATAGGGCACTGCTCTGACGAAACTCCTCCAGTTTGGATTCAGCAGGAAGTTTTTTCTCGCAGGTGGAAACAAAAATATGGTTATCAGAATCCAGCAGACAGAAATCAAGCTGGCTGATATTTTTCCAGTCGGTCAGGCATTTCTGTAAAATCTGTTGTATTTTCATTCGGTCATTCCTTTCTTGTGCAATGTCTGTGGGTCTTATATTCTCTGGCTGATAGTTGCAATTGAAGCAGAAAGATTTCCTGCTCCGGTTTATTCAGCGGATCTTTCATATTGTAACATAAAAACCCGGGGAGAAGTTCCCCGGGTTCTGAAAAGATTCCTAAAATTAGTTAGTGATAACAAGTTCTGTTTCTTTGTCGAAGAAATGAGCTTTTTCCATATCGAATGCGAATTTGATCGGATCGCCAGTCTTAGCTGTTGTACGAGGATCAACTCGTGCTGTAACCTGAGTTCCGTTTACATCGAAGTATAAGAATACTTCAGCTCCGAGAAGCTCGTAAACTTTAACTACGGATGTCATCGGTGCGCTTGGAGAAGCTTCAATGAACATCTGAGAATCATGGATATCTTCCGGACGGATACCAAGAACAACTGTCTTGCCTACATAACCGCCATCTTTAAGAGCTTTTGCTTTAGCTGCCGGAACAACCAGTTCATGCTCGCCAACTTTAGCGATAAGGTTGCCGCCTTTTTCAGAGATAACAGCATCAAGGAAGTTCATCTGAGGTGATCCCATGAATCCTGCAACGAATAAGTTGCCTGGTTTCTGATACAGGTTCTGTGGTGTATCTACCTGCTGAACAACGCCATCTTTCATAACAACGATTCTGGTACCAAGAGTCATAGCCTCTGTCTGGTCATGTGTTACATAGATGATTGTAGCGCCCAGTCTCTGGTGGATCTTGGAGATCTCGATACGCATCTGTACACGAAGTTTAGCATCCAGGTTGGAAAGAGGCTCATCCATAAGGAATACCTTAGGATTACGAACGATAGCACGTCCCATGGCAAC
>CAVCYJ010000185.1:0-6524 GCA_963605995.1 Holdemanella biformis
TTTACAGATATATGATGGTCGGCTATAAGCTGGAGAATACACTGACAGAGAATGGTCATGTGGCAAGAGGAGTGTGCGTGACAGATGAGGAAGGATACCTTCAGAAGATCAATGAGCGTACTCATATCGAGAGACATGACGGTGGAACAGCTTACACAGAGGATGACGGAGCAACCTGGACTGTGCTTCCTCAGGGCAGTACGGTATCTATGAATATGTGGGGATTTTCAGCAAGCATCCTGAAGGAGCTGAAAGAAAGATTTCCGAAATTCCTTGATGAAAATCTGAAAGTAAACCCACTGAAATGCGAATATTTCCTGCCGTTTGTAGTGGATGAACTCCTGTGTGAGAAAAAAGCAACGGTAAAGGTGCTGAAATCCATGGATAAGTGGTACGGTGTAACCTACAAGGAAGACAAGCCGGTTGTAATGTCTGCGGTTCAGAAACTGAAGGATGAGGGCTTATATCCACAGAACTTATGGGAGGAGAAATAGTTGGCAACAGACACATATCTTAAGGAAGTGACAGATGCATTTTTTCCGGAAGGAAGAATAACGGAATGCAGCCCATATGGAAATGGACATATTAATGACACCTACCGTCTTGTGCTGGAGAATCCGCAGGGAGCGAAAAGATATATTCTGCAGCGGATGAACAGGAAGGTTTTTCTGAAGCCGGTGGAACTTATGGAGAATATTCAGGGGGTTACTTCCTGGTTGCGGAAGAAAATTCAGGAAAATGGAGGAGATCCGGAGAGAGAAACTCTGAATCTGGTTCTGACTCATGAGGGCAGACCTTATTATCTGGATTCAAGGGGGGAGTACTGGAGAGCTTATCTGTATATAGAGGGAGCCTCTTGTTATGATGCGGTGAAGGACGAAACGGATTTCTATCAGAGCGCAGTTGCTTTTGGGAATTTTCAGAGACTTCTGGCAGATTATCCCGCGGAAACTCTCCATGAAACCATCAGAGATTTTCACAATACAGAGGATCGTCTGAAAAAATTCAGGAAAGCAGTAGAAGAAGACTGCTGCGGGCGTGCAGGGAACGTACAGGAAGAAATCAGATTTGTACTCGGCAGAGAAGATCTTGCATCGGTCCTGTGTAATATGCAGGCAGAGGGAAAAATGCCCTTACGGGTTACTCATAACGATACAAAGCTGAACAATATTATGATCGATGATGCAACAGGGAAGGCAATCTGTGTGATCGATCTGGATACTGTTATGCCGGGACTGGCAGTCAATGACTTTGGAGATTCCATTCGTTTTGGTGCGAGTACAGGAGCTGAGGACGAGCAGAATCTGGATAAGGTTTCCTGTGACCTGCGGCTGTATGAGGTTTATGTCAGGGGCTTTATCGAGGGCTGCGGCGGAGCACTTACAGAAACAGAAATAAATGCATTGCCTATGGGGGCGATACTGATGACTTTTGAATGTGGAATGCGTTTCCTGACAGATTATCTGGAAGGAGATCATTATTTCAAGATTCACAGGGATGGTCACAATCTGGATCGCTGCAGGACTCAGTTTAAGCTGGTTAAAGATATGGAAGAAAAGCTGCCGCAGATGCAGGCAATCGTAAGCAAATATAAATAATAAATATAAAAAATGCCTCACCCGAAGATAATACGGATGAGGCATTTTTTTAGCCTTTTACACCGCCGGAGGTCAGACCGCCGACAAGATGTTTCTCGATCAGCATAAACAGAATGACAACCGGTATGGTCGCAAACAGAGAAGCTGCGAAGAGGTATTGCCACTCGATCATATTGTAACCGTTAAAAATAGTAATACCAACGGTCAGTGGTTTGAATACATCAGTTGAGATAAGTGTCAGGGCAACTGTATACTCATTCCATGCATTGATAAAAATAAAAATCAGTGCGGTTACGATTCCGGGAGCTGCCACAGGAAGAAGGATCCTGATCAGTGCCTGAACGGTATTACAGCCATCTACGGTAGCAGCCTGTTCCATTTCAGGGGAAATGGAGATAAATGTACCGCGCAGAAGCCAGATAGCAAAGGCCTGGTTGAATGCGGCATTGATAAAGATCAGACCAACAAGGCTGTCTGTCAGTCCCATTGTAGACATGACTTTATAGATACCTACCAGAAGGACGACCGGAGCAAACATCTGGGAAATGATCACAACACCCAGAAAAAAGTTCTTTCCTTTGAATTTCATTCTGGCAAGGGCATAGGCTGCAGGAATGCCGCAGATGATCGCAATCAGTGTGGAACCGCCGGCTACAAGAATAGAATTCAGGAAATATCTGGCCAGTGGAGCTAATGTCCAGATTTCAGAGAAGTTTTTCCAGAGCCATTTAACCGGAAGGAGAGTTCCATCTGTAGCATAAATTTCCGCACGGCTTTTGGCAGCAGTAGTGAACATAACGAAGTATGGATATAAGGTTACGATCACTACCAGGATCACAAAAACGTATAACAGCACACGAAGGAGAGTGCTTTTGGTATTACGAGAACTTTTCATTCTTTTGCCTCCCCTCTTAATGAAAATACCATATAAACAGATGCGCAGGCACAAAGGATGAGGAAGCCTATTACTGAAACAGCGGCGGCTTCTCCGGATTTGCCTTTGTAGAATGCGAGTTTGTACAGGTAAGTGACCAGTGTATCAGTTCTGCTGGCCGGATCACCCTTGGTGATCGTCCAGATGATAGGGAAAGAGTTAAATACATAAATGATATTCAAAACTGTGCTGACAGTAAGGGAAGGACGCACCAGAGGCAGCGTGATCTTGAATAATTTCTGCCAGTAGGAGGCTCCGTCCACGGTAGCGGCTTCGTAGTAAGAAAGGTCAATACTCTGCAGACCGGACAAAACACAGAAGGTTACAAAAGGTATGGTAACAAAAATACCTACAAAGCATTCCCATGCGAAATATGCTCCCGGAGTAGGAGTGAGATTCATCGGAGAAGAAATCAGCCCCAGCTTCATCAGAAGAGTATTCAGAGAGCCATAATCCTTGTCAATGATGAATTTCCATACACCGGCCTGAATGATCAGGGAAGTGGCCCATGGGAAAACCACGACAGCACGGACTGCCTTGCGGCAGCGAAACTCATTATTCAGTACCAGAGCCAGAATAAAGCCAAAAACTGTAGAAATCACAACTACAGCTATAGTCCAGACAAGGGTATTTTTCAGAACAAGCTTAAATGTTGAACCGTGCAAAACCTTGGTAAAATTATCGAATCCGCACCAGCCTTTGATGATACCGGCTTTGCTGACTTCGCTGAAAGATGTGCGGAAAACCTCCAGAATAGGCAGGAGAATAAAAATGGTCATCAGCAGGATGCTTGGCAGCAGCCACAGATAGGGGGTAAACGCTGCCAGCGTCTTCTTTTTTTTCATATTAACACCACCTGACGTATGATAGATACTCCCGGAGTCTTTCTGATCAAAAATCTTCTTGTAAAGGATAAAATTATCCGCTTTGCTACTTGCTCATATAAAAAACAGACGCAGAAAGATTTCGGGAGTACATGGATAATAAAGGGGGAGCCGGTCACTTAAGTACCCGGCTCCCGGTTAGTATTTATGTTAGTTAAGCGGATATTCGCATCTACACCGAATAACTGCTCCGCAGTTTATCAGCCTGTGATTTCAGCCTGCAGGTCATCAAGGAGAGTCTGTACATCCTCGCCCAGAAGTGCATTCTGTTCTACATCGATAACACCCTGTTTTACATCAGCCCATTCTGTCTTTGTTGCCGGATAGAATTTGCAGCTCTGGAGAATATCAATCCAGGATGCGAATGTTTCATCATCAGCAGCCAGAAGGTCAGCAGCTGTGCTGGTTGTAGGAAGGAATCCTTCATATGTCATGTAATCTGAGTAACGTGTGTCGTCATAGAAGAAGTCAAAGAATTTGGAGATCGCAGCGGTACGTGCTTCCTGATCTTCTGCAGAGTCATCTTTGAATACTTCAAGACGGTCACAAACACCCATTGCTACGGATTCGCATCCTTCATTAGCCGGGATCGTAGTAACGTCATAGTTGATATCATATCCGCCATCGGACAGATAAGTAGGAATGTTGTTTGGTCCGATCATCATGGCAACTTTGCCTGCGCCGAACATATCCTGGAGGTCATAACGTGTCTCGTTGGATGGATCAGAGTTGGTATATCCATCATTTATAAGTCCGAGTGCAAAGTTTAATGCTTCCACATTTGCCTCGCTGTTGAGTGCCCAGTCACCGTTTTCGTCTACGAAACCGCCACCGTTATTCCATGTATAATAGGAGAATGCTGCCTGACCTTCGTCAGTGGTCATATCGATACCCCATGGATAAACATCATCGCCGAATTTCTCTTTGATTTTCTTTGCTGCTTCCTGAATGCCGGCCCAGTCTGTCGGAACCTCTGCTCCTGCTTCTTCCAGAATATCTTTATTATAGAAGAGGGCACGGCAGGATGCGAGGATTGGAAGTGCATATACAGTATCATCAATAGTACTTGCTTCCCAGAAAGAAGAGAAGAATTTTTTCTGCAGATCTTCTGATGTATAATCTGTAGCCGGCATCAGGAGATCATCTGCAACATAGTCAGCAAGAACGTCAATATTCAGGATATCAGGAGCATTGTTGTTGGCTACCAGAGTATTTACCTTTGTGTAAATGTCATTCCAGGATACAATTTCGATATTAAGATCAATATCAGGATTTTCAGCCTCAAAATCTTTTTCAAATTGTGTCCACCAGGCCTGTGTCTGTGTACCATACTGACTGATGATAACATCGAGAGATACGGTACTGTCATCTGCTGCCAGTACAGGCTGAGCCATTGTTGCTGTCATTGCAAACACCAGAGCTAAAGCAAGTTTTCGTTTCATATTAAATTCCTCCCTTTCTTTTTATGCAAACTGACAGAAAAATCACAATCTTTCTATAAGATTTGCAAATAGATTGAATTGATTATACAATATGAAAGTTGAGGTGTCAATGAAAAATGATAAAAAAAGAAAGTAATTTCAGAAGAAAATTGTTACTGTTTATACATCTCGTTACTGGGAATGGACAGAACAGTAATACATTATAAGGGACAGTATGGCAGGTAATAGAAAAGTCATTGTGGAAACAGAAAAAAGATGATAGGATATGGAAGTGGATATCAGTGCGCTTATTGATGTATCCGCAGAATTTTAATAATTATGCACAGGATTATCAAGGATATTTACTGATTTTTACGCTAACATAAGCTTCAGAAACAAAGAAAAAAGCGCAACATATTATCTTTTTATATGGTTAGGAGGAAGTTGCTATGGCAATTTTAGTTACAGGTGGAGCAGGCTATATTGGAAGCCATACAGTTGTAGAATTGCAGAATGCAGGATACGATGTTGTAGTTCTGGATAATTTAAGCAATGCAAGTGAGAAATCTCTGGACAGAGTTTCAAAGATCACAGGTAAACCGGTAAAATTCTATAAAGCAGATATTCTGGATCGTGATGCTTTAAATGAAATTTTTGATAAAGAAGAGATTGATTCCTGCATTCATTTCGCAGGTCTTAAGGCAGTAGGTGAATCTGTTGCAAAACCGTGGGAATATTATGAGAACAACATCGCAGGAACCTTAACACTGGTAGATGTTATGAGAAAGCATAACGTAAAGAATATTATCTTCTCCTCATCCGCAACAGTGTATGGAGATCCGGCGATCATCCCGATCACAGAAGAATGCCCGAAAGGACAGTGTACAAATCCATATGGATGGACAAAATCCATGCTTGAGCAGATCCTGACAGATATTCAGAAAGCTGATCCGGAATGGAACGTAGTCCTTCTTCGTTACTTCAACCCGATCGGTGCTCACAAGAGCGGAACGATCGGAGAGAATCCAAACGGAATCCCGAACAACCTGATGCCATACATCACACAGGTCGCAGTTGGCAAACTGAAAGAACTGGGTGTATTCGGAAACGATTATGATACTCCGGACGGAACAGGTGTAAGAGATTACATCCACGTAGTTGACCTTGCAAAAGGACACGTAAAAGCCCTCAAGAAAATCGAAGACAACTCCGGATTAAGTATTTATAACCTTGGTACAGGAAAAGGATACAGCGTTCTTGATATCGTAAAGAACTTTGAAGCTGCTACAGGCGTTAAGATCCCATACGTGATCAAACCACGCCGTGCAGGTGATATCGCGACCTGCTATTCCGATGCTTCCAAAGCAGAGAGAGAACTTGGCTGGAAAGCAGAAAACGGCATCAGAGAAATGTGCGCCGACTCCTGGAGATGGCAGTCCAACAACCCGAATGGGTATGAGGAATAATTAACAGTCAAAGCAGATATCCCCCACACATGAGGAAAATGCTCATGTGTGGGGGATGTTATTTTATATCTTTCTTTAGAGTCCTAATTCTTTTTTTAATGATATGATTGTCAGTATATTTTTTGCTGTTATAATAAACAGGTAAAAAATAATATGTTATTCTCAGGGAAAGGAAGGGATATATATGAAAGCAGCAGCAATCCAGATGCCTACCGTAAAGG
>CAVCYJ010000186.1:0-6498 GCA_963605995.1 Holdemanella biformis
CAAAGGGATATCGGTCTGACTATGAGGCGGTATATGATAATGATTTATGCATTCATAAAGGAACACTTGTCTATCCAGAGAGGAGCGAATACCGATGATTAATGAATTATATGATTTGTCACGGGCATTGGCAGATGCTAATATCCCAACACAAAGCTGGCATAAAAAGTACAATAAGATTCCAAACATAAAAAAAGATGCACCTTGTGTCCGAATTGAAATAGATAATGGCAAAATTATAGAAATTTCTGAGGTAGAAAAGAATTTAGGAGCAATACTTCGCAAGTATGGATCGAATCAGGGAAGTTATCCGTGTATGAATTTGATGCCATTATATCGGATAACAGACAAAGAGATCAAAGATGAGATAGATCACATGGTCCCTGAAAACATTGATTTAGAGAAAATTAGAGGATGGTGTGTAGAGAACAATTGGAATAAGAATTTTTGCAAAAAATATAGAATCTCCATGGAAAAGATGGCCAAAGAATTATATTCAAAAGGGAAAACATATGAGCCACTTCAAATACTTTTTGAAGAAAGTAGATATTTTCAAGATGCAAATTATATGCATACAGAACTTGAAAGAATAGTTTTTGAAATGTTGAAACAGAAAATGAATATTTCTTTGGCACTAAAAGTCCTTTTTTATAAGGAAAATGCAGAGAAAAATCTATCGGTAGCATTAGATGCATCAAAACTGATAACCAAAGGAATACCTGCAGTAAGCTCGAGATTTGTAGAAGAAATAAACAAAATTTTATTAGTAGCAGAAAGTGTACCAAAAGATGTGAATGGTGTAGACGCATTTGGTGTTCCATTTGCTCCGTCAAAAGATACAATGCCAAATATTAAATTAGCTGGTGGCTTTGATGTTACAATTCGGACGATGTTCCGAGCACACAAATGTCAGGAACGATATGGACGAATTGAAAATGCCAGTTATCCTATATCTAAACCAATCCAAATGGATGTTCAGGCATCTTTAGAGTGGTTGAGTAATGAAGAACAAAAAAACAAAACATGGATAAATATTGGTAAAAATGAAATATTATTTGCGTATGCATTGAAAAAGCCTGAAACAGATAATATGGCAAAAATGTTTGGGGTGGAAGGAAATGAAGAAGACTTTAAAGCTCGAACAGAGAAGTTTATAGAAGGATTACGAAAGGGAAAAGATCCAAAGGAGGAAAGTCATGCAGAAAGAATAGCAATTTTTATTCTCAGAAAACTTGATAAAGCACGTACAAAAATTGTTTATACAAAACAAATAGATACCTATGAATTAGAAAAATGCAGTGAGGCGTGGATATATGGTTGTGAAAATCTTCCTAAAATTTCGATTGGAAGGATTCAAGTACCATTTCCTTTAAGTATGGCAAATATTTTGAATCGCTTTTGGAAACAAGACGGGGAAGAAATTTTAGGAAAATACAAGACAATATCACAATATCATGGAATGGAAGTTCTAATGGAGTCAAGTATGTCAGTGATGTTTGATTTGCATTTATTATGTGAAAAAGCTTTTTCGTTAGGGGCATATTTGGGACAGTCATATGCAAAAGCATGTTTTAATGAAGAAAAAGATAGAAAATTATTGTTCCAACAACCATCATGGAAAAACGGCCGAAATATTTTGGCACTTCTAGGACTTATATTGTATCGGAATAATATTCAAAAGGAGGATTACATGGAAAATATGCCGTATCTTTATGGGCAGCTCTTAAAGGCAGCGGATGAATTACAGGTATTATATTGTAAAGTAGTAAGAAATGGAGACATTCCACCACAACTAGTCGGTGCGAGTGTATTTCAAAGTGCAGCAGAAATGCCTGTACGTACATTAAGTGTGCTTGGTCAAAGAATTATGCCATATTATTCATGGGCGAAGAGCTATAGGTGGGAAAAAATTGAGACAAAGGGAACAGAAAGCTGGAAAGCTCAGTGGTTATATAACGTATGTGAAAGAATAACGACAAGTCTTTATGCTGCATGGACACCTAAAACGAGATTTACGGATGAAGAAAAAGCTCAATTGTTTATTGGATATATGGCAGAATTTCCGAAAAAAGCAGAAAAAGAAAAGAATGAGGAGGAAGAGAACGATGAAACAAGAAATTAAGCGTGCAACAGGACTGTTAGTAATTGAGGTAGTTAATTCAAATCCGAATGGAGATCCGGATCGAGAAAGTGATCCAAGACAGCGATCAAATGGCTGTGGAGAAATTTCACCAGTTTCTTTTAAAAGAAAATTAAGAGATCTGTTGGATGATCAAGAAGCTGCTTTTTTTCAAGCATTACCTAAAAAATATAGAGAAAATGCAGAGCAGTATTTAATACTAGAACATAGAGGTCGTGATACAAAAGAAATTCCTAGTGAAATGGGAACTGATCCAGAGAAATTTCTGGAAAGCAAATTTGTACGCAAATATTGGGATGCACGTGTTTTTGGAAATACATTTCTTGAAGGAGTTGCAAGTAAAGGGTTTATTAAAACAGGAGTAGTACAGTTTGGAATGGGAATTTCACTTGCACCGATTGATATTGTCCGCCAGACAAATACACGGAAATTGGGTTCACAAGGGAAAAGTGGAGGTATGGCACCGCTTGCATATCGTGTTGTAGAGCATGGAGTATATTGTATGCCATTTTTTGTCAATCCGAATTATGCAAATAAGAGTGGCTGTACAGCAGATGATATTGAATTATTAAAATTATTGATTCCTCATGCGTATGAACAGACTCGTTCTGCTATCAGACCAGATGTTAGAATTCGTCATGCATGGTATATAGAACATAAAAATATCTTAGGAAGTTGTCCGGAGTATTTATTATTTGAAGCATTGACGCCAGAAAAGATAGGAAATAAGGAAGAGGCATCAACAACATGGGCAGATTATATAGACAAAACAGAACTCCCAGAAGAATTGCTTAAGCGTGTAGATCAATGCGTAGATTTGGTGAATATGGAATGAAGGAATATTTAGCACATAGTGCAACAGATAAATATCCGTCGCAAACCTATAAATCACATATTACTGGAGTGATGGAGAAGGCAATTCAATATACTACTGAAATTGAATGCTATGCGGAGAAATCGAATGGCATAATAACAAAGATTACACAGGAAAGTGCATGGCTACATGATTTGGGAAAGCTAGAAGAAAAGAACCAAGAGGTGTTGCGTGGTGAGAAAAAAATGCGGCATTTGCCAATTAACCATGTAGATGCAGGTAGTGCAGTATTCTTAAAGCGTAGGAAACTTGATTCTGTAGTTTTGGTTTATTCGCATCATAAGGGACTTCCAGATATTAGTACTGAATGTGGAAGGGGAGCAAATGCATTTCGTGATAGGAATACTGATATAAAAAAACAAACGGATTTGACAATGGAAAAATTGCTTGAAAGGCATCAGTTTTTGATGCCTTTTGAGTGGAATGAAAAGATAGAAAAGTACAACGGAGAGCAAAATGTATTCTTTCGTATGCTTCTTTCCTGTCTTGCAGATGCAGATCACACCGATACAGCAGAACATTATGGAAAAATATCGCAACAAATAGAAGGGAAAGAATTACGGGCAAAAGAGCGATTAGAAGCATTGAATCAGTATGTGTTAACACTAGGAGGTGATGATGAGCGAAGCCATCTTCGACGTGAGATGTATGAAAAATGTCGAGATGCAAAAATTACAGTAGATTTTTCTATATGTGATAGTCCTGTTGGATCTGGAAAAACAACAGCAGTTATGGCACATTTGCTTCGGCAAGCAATTGATAGAAAAGCTAGACGGATTTTTGTGGTTTTGCCGTATACTAGTATTATTCAACAATCGGTAAAGACATACCGAAAGGCACTTGTACTGCCAGGGGAAAAAAGTGAAGAAGTTGTTGCAGAGTTACATTCCCGAGTAGAATTTGAAGATTATAATCTTCGATATTTAACTTCTCTGTGGAGAGCTCCGATCATTGTTACAACGGCGGTTGCTTTTTTTGAGACGATCGCTTCTAATCGGCCATCTACATTGAGAAAATTTCATGAGTTGCCAGGAAGTATTATTTTTATAGATGAGGCACATAATGCATTGCCTTTAAAGTTGCTTCCTCTTGCGTGGAGATGGATGAATATTTTAGCAAAGGAATGGAGCTGTTATTGGGTGCTTGCTTCAGGATCATTTGTTCATTATTGGAAATTGGAAAGCTTAAAAACAATAAAAATGCTGCAACCGGAAGTTCAGAGCTTGGTTGATAACGAGTTAAGAGAGCGGTTAATGAAGTATGAACAAAAGCGTGTTAAATTTGATTGGAAAAAATGTGCGATAAGTCGTAGAGAGTTAGTTGAATGGGTTCAAAACAGTCCTGGTCCTAGACTATTAGTTTTGAATACTGTTCAAAGTGCCGCGGTAATTGCTGATGAATTGTATAAGATATATGGAAAAGAGTACGTAGAGCACTTGTCGACAGCGCTAACGCCAGAAGATAGGGAAAATACGATCAACCGAATTCGAGAAAGGTTAGATAATGCAGAAGATGTGAATTGGACACTTGTTGCAACATCTTGTGTAGAAGCCGGTGTAGACTTCTCTTTTAGAACGGGATTTCGTGAAATGTCTTCCTTATTATCACTGTTGCAAGTAGCTGGACGAATTAATAGGCATGGATGCTATCAAGATTCAAAAATGTGGAGTTTTTCATTACAGGAAGATTCTTTATTGAAGAAAAATCCTGCTGTCGATACGGCGAGAGACGTTTTAATGGATTATTTTTCCAAAAAAATGGAAATTACTCCTGAACTTAGTACGCAATCTATGAATGATGAAATCATACGAAATGATAGTTGTATTGATGAAATAGTAGAACTGAATAAATTGGAAAACGCGAGACAATTTGCAAGTATTTGTGAAAAATTTAAAGTGATTGATTCAAATACAGTTTTAGTCATTATAGACGAGCAACTTGCTGAGAATATTAAACATGAGAAAGGGGATTGGCAGAGTTTGCAAAGAAAAGCCGTTTCAATTCGTCTTGAAAAAGAAAAAAAGTGGAATTTAAAGCGGATTGCAGATGGAATCTTTCTCTGGACCCGTAAGTATGATACCTTTTTGGGGTATATGCGAGGAGTTTTGGATGAGACGTAGTTATTGATATCCCCATGCCTGAAGGCAGAGGATTTTTGCTACCTGCCACTACATAGTGGCTGATCAGTGCATTTCTGGTAGGTCGCAGTGCAAGGTACGGGCGTGCCATCACCTCTCCTAAGTCAGTGCAGACAGCCGTATGCAAGTGAAACAATTCTGAAAAAATGGTTGGAAGTACCTGTTGCGCTTTAAAGAAGGACGCGTACCATTGATATATGAAGAGTACGAAAGCTTGAAAAAGTATAAAGAGAATGAAAAAAGAGAACTCTGAAATGGAACCCTAGGAGTTTGCCCCTAGGGTGAGTCAGTATTTGCCAATGCATTTTCTACTTAATTATTATTAATAGAAGGAAAGCTTCACGGCAAGCAGCTGCTGGTTGGAAAAATCATAGCTGACCAGGTTGCAGCCAGCAGCATGCATGTTAATGAATGACTGAATCCAGTCATTGTAGGATGCAGCTGCAGCGTTATAATCGGAATCACTTTCAAATCGAATCATTACAAGTCCTTCGCTGCCAGACTCCCATACATTTTCTGCCTGAGCGACGAAAAGTGCTCTTGCACGGTCAAGAGCAGTGCCGGAAGCCAGATCGCTGCCTGGTGTGTCAGCGGATATCCACATGCCAGATTGGACATGATAATTCAGATCCCAGCGCACAGTAGCCGGATAGCCGCGCCTTTGGTAGAAATCATCTGCCGGATATGGATCGGATGCAATTGAGGATTCTGGTACGTTAA
The DNA here is from genome assembly GCA_963605995.1 of Holdemanella biformis. Lineage (GTDB taxonomy): Bacteria > Bacillota > Clostridia > Lachnospirales > Lachnospiraceae > Blautia_A. Next base: position 5,873 of record CAVCYJ010000186.1, read on the forward strand.
AGTAGGCATAGCATAGTGGCTGCTGGATGCCGTCGCTTTCGTTGTCATCGTAGGTTGGATCCACATTATAATCAAAGTCACCGATGTGAGCGATCACCCAAGCGTGAGTGCTTCCGGTAATAACGGAGCTTTTTATGCCGAGACTTCGAAGTCCCCAGACAAGTGCCTTGGCACGTCCGTCGCATTTTGCTTGTCCATCGATTAAGGCACCGTAGGCACTCTGACAATTTTCAGCTTGCGTGGAATAGACACAGTTTTCAACAATATAGTTGTAAATCGTCAGCTCAGCCTGATAAGCACTTTGACCGGACAGTGCGGTCTGCCAGCTTTGAATCAGCGCATTTATGGCGGAAAGTTGTGCGTCATAGGCTTCCTTGGAGAGAATATACTCGGGTGATACAGAAACGACAAGACCGAGAAGATTGGAATGCTCGACCCAGCGCGAGGATAGTTGTAACAGCTCCGGGCATTCATTTGTTAAAAGATGCATCAGGTCACTAATTTCTTCAGAACGAGTGGCAACGGGAAGTGTAATTGTGTCCTCAAAAGCTTGTATTCCAGCGTAGAGCGCCTGAAAGTTTGCTGCCTCATCTGATGTCAATGCAGGCAGATAATAACTGTAATCA
>CAVCYJ010000187.1:0-6438 GCA_963605995.1 Holdemanella biformis
ACTCTCGGAATCTTTTTGTGCTTGATTTTGTGAGCAGATTTTTTGTCAGTTGTGACCAAATTTCTGAGATGTACGCGGTGCGTACATTGATGAAATTCGGGCGCAACTGGCAGAAAATCGGCCGCAAAAGCAAGTGCAGGAAAGATTCCGAGAGTGCATAATAATCTTATCTTACATCAGTTTGGAGATTTCTACAAGAATTGTCGCTATAAATATTCTTGTACCTGATTTTTTATCGTTACTGTGAACAGTAACATATTATCAAGTCAGGCAAATGGCTTATTTGATCTGCTTAAGTTCTGCATGCTCTCAGTTATTATTCTATTCTGTCTGCATCCGTTTAATACCACTTCTATAAGTTCGTCCCCTTTGTAACTGAGTTTCAGAGAAAAAAATGGTGCATCTTCCATGATTAATTTATTAAAAATCCGATCACCCGGCCACATGTTAAGATCTTTAAGTTGTTCCTTTGGAATCCATTCCAGCTCACCCTCATCACAGAATTTCTGAATACCAGTAAATTCATCGGAAGTATACAGACACATATATTCCGTTCCATATCCCTCCTGAGTAAATGTAACAATTCCTCTGAATTTCCATGAAATCAGCTGATATCCTGTTTCTTCGAAAACTTCTCTGCAAAGACATTCTTCCGGGCTTTCTCCCTCTTCGAAATGACCTCCTACCCCTATCCATTTGTCTTTATTTACATCGTTTTTCTTTGATATTCTGTGAAGCATAAGGTATCTTCCGTCTTTTTCCAGATAACAGTGTGTAGTTAATACACTTTTTAATTTGTTTTGCATTGGTCACCTCATTATTTTTATCACATCTGCTTTATTTTGAGAATTTTAAGAATTGTGAAAGCTGCTTTGCAGCGGGACAATTCATAGATATCAGGTTAGAAGCATAATACCTTTTGACCCTGACATCATTATTTTTAATTACAGCATAATAAATTAAAGGGTTTCCATAATTCTTATGCATAAACCAAAGAAAGACTTCCAAAATCAGTTATTACCTGATTTTCAGAAGTCTTTTCTTTTTTTATACTTTCGATGTACTGGCACAACAAAAATAAATATTCTCATGTAAACTACATTTGGGATTGAATCCTGCATGGCAGTAAGGGCAGCTGCCTGTTTTGTATTCCTGAAGTGTAAGTTTTCTGCCACAGTTCCCGCATAATACCGGATAGGCTTCTTCCGGTTGGGTTGCTGCGAAGGGATGATCTTCCATTTCATCGTGGCAGGAATAGCAGGCATAATATTTCCTGCATTTCGCACAGAGTAATGCAGCTATATCAAGTTTGGTATGATAATGTATACAGCGACCGGCTTTATCCAGTCCGATTCCATGAATCCTGACATTTTTCTGTATTTCCGCTTTATCTTCGGGCTTATTATCAACGGTTTCCTGCATTGTTGATTCCTTTTCTGATCGGGATTGCGATCAGGACTGCAAGAACTGTGATCACAATATCTTTCGGAATAAAAGCAGTTAAAGAATATACTGCGATCGCAGGAATACTCATGGAGCCTCCGACAAAATGCCACTGTAAACCACCGATTGTTTCTACGATCAGAAGTCCGATCAGAGCAAATATGATTGAGATTGCAAGATTCTTTGTTTTGTTCTCTGTTTTCGGACGGATTCCACAAAGCCAGGTCATGATCGGCCACGCCCAGATATATCCTCCGGTAACGCCCACAATACTGCTGATCCCGCCAGAAAAGTTAGCAAAGATCGGAAGACCGACAGCTCCTAACAAAACGTAAACCAGTGTTGCTGTAGTTCCAAGTCTCGAACCAAGAACTGCTCCTACAAGTGCTACACCAAATACCTGGATAGTGATCGGTACTCCTGTCGGCATTGGCAGTGAAATCTGTGAAATTACGGCAAGGACTGCTGCAAACATTCCAACCAGTACCATCTCTCTGGTTGTGAATTTTCTTTCTGCTGCAGGGCTTTTTGCATAAGACTGACTCATAATAATACTCTCCTCTTTCCCTGTGATTATTTGTTATGACTTTCTTTTTATATCATAACCGGAGAGAATTGTCAACCTATACCATATTATTAGTTTACATTTCTACAGTACATAATAATGCGGGATAATGTCTTCATAATGTCCATCCGGCATTCTGAATCCCTGTGGAATCACACCTAATTTCGTAAAACCGATTCTTTCATATAAATGTAATGCATGGGTATTGTTTGCAACAACTGCATTAAACTGCATGACACGGAAGCCTTTTTCTTTCGCCTGCACAAGGCAGTCAAGTACCAGTTTCTCTCCGATATGCTCGCCGCGGATGTCCCTTCTCACAGCATAGCTGGCATTGCAGATATGTCCGCATCTTCCTACGTTATTCGGATGCAGGATGTAAAGACCGACGATTTCATTGTTATCGGTATTTACTGCGATTCCTGTATAAGTCTGCTCTTTGAAGAAAGCGTCTCCGGTTTCCTCTGTTAAATTTTCTTCCTGTGGAAATGCTACACCGTCTTCTACTACCTGATTCCATATTGTAATGGCTGCCGTTACGTCTTCTGTCTGGTATTCTCTGATTACAATATTCATTCTTCCAAATCCTCCATGTCCTCAAATGTACTCCCGAAATCTTTTTTGTGCCTGATTTTGTCAGCAGGAAAGATCGAGTGATGTAACCTTATCTTACATCAGTTTGGAGATTTCTACAAGAATTCCTTTTTATACCTGTTTATCTGTAAACTCACCTGTAAATTTCCACACCAGATCCGGCTCTTCCGGAAGATATGTTACGTTTGGCCTCCAGGTTCCGATCACTTTGTCTTCGGAATTTACCCATAAGCAGTATTCCTCTCTGTAAGAAGTATTGATCAGTCCGACAGACAGATACAGCGCATCTTCATCCATTGCATATGCTGCACAGTGATATCTCTTTGTAAAGTCTTCCGGATAGAGGTCATTTTGTTTCCAGTTTTTGTATCCGGTATAGAGTTCCTTTTCTTCACCGTCAATCGTCAGTTCCAGTTTCAGTCTGTATCCTTCTTTTGTAATTTTAACACGCTCAATCTTTCTTGGATTTCCGGTAAATATGATTTCCCTGTCAAATAACTTCTCTGCTGCTTTTTTCGGTGTTCGGAATCTTCCCTCCGGCTGTGGCAGGGAAAGGCTGTTAATCTTAGCTTCCAGATATTTCTGCCCCTCTGCGCGCTCTCCTTCCGGGCATGGAACCGTTACCGCTTCCTTCATATATTTAAGGCAGATATCTGCTGCCAGATATTCTCTTGCTCCGGAAGTGATCCCGATTGCAACGGGAAGATCCCGGAAACAGATCAGATACTGTCCAAAAGCGCCCTCCGCTGCAAAGATTTCTTTTCCTGCTTTGATATGGTACGCATAATGAGTTAAAGCTTTCTTCTCATCTCCCGGAATCACCACTCTCTGTTTGCTCATCTCTTCTATCCATCCGGCAGGCACAATCTGTTCGCCATTCCAGTTTCCATTCTGCAGCAGCAACTGCGCAAGTGCACAAATCTGACGAGCGGTGAGGTACATCCCCCATCCTCCGGTGTTGTGTCCCTCAGGGCTCGTAAGCCAGTTAACTTTTCCAAGACCCATTTTGTCAAAGACACGTTTCTGCATAATGGACAGACAATTTTCACCCATAACTTTTGACACGATTCTGGAAAGTGTATAGCTGCATCCGGAATCGTAATGAAAAACTTTTCCGATATCTTCGGCAATCTTTGGTTGTTTTAACCAGTTTGTCTCCCAATCCTTCTCGAGTCTGGAGAACCATACGTTGTTGCAGCATTCCTTTGAACCGGCCTGCATGGTGAGAAGATCATAAATGGTCACTTCTTCCAGTGCTTTATCATAATTTTCCGGCAGCTCCTCTCTTACATAATCCAGGAATTTGTCTTCCAGATGAAGCTTTCCCTCTGTAACTGCAAAACCTGTGCAGATACTTGTTCCGATTTTTGACAGGGAGTGCATCATCTGCGGCTCGTCCAGGGAAAATGGCGCCCATGCCCCCTCAAGGACAGTCTCTCCTTTGTAACGTACAGAGATACTGTGTAATTCTACAGTATTTTCAAGGGCTTCCAGCATTTCTGCCAGTTTATAGGGATTTAAATCAGTAAGTTCTGTTTTCATAAATTTCTCAGACATTTTTTTCCTCCTCTGATGGCTGCCAGATAGATGTCTCAATGCGTATGCCGCCCTTCTTTGTGAGATAGATTCCAATCAGGATCAGGGCAGCCATAACAACAACAGCAGCTACTGCATATGCCAGTTTGATACTGAAGATTCCTTTGATAAAGATAATCGTATAGATAATGATACTAATTGTACAGAATACATACAAGCCTGCATTTGAAAGATGGAATTTGTTCTTTTTCCATGTGTCCGGATATTTCTTTGGCAGGCGTGAAATTGCATATACTACCGTAACATTCATAAAGAATGTGATCACCTGAAAAATGTTTGTGATCGTTACGATGCTCATGTCAAAAATAATCGGAAGAAGCACTACGATCAATGTATATGTATAGATCAGATACGGTGCACCGAAACGGTTCTCTTTCAGGATTCCTTTGGGAAGCCATCCATCTTTTGCTGCCTGGGCGATCGGATATCTGACATCGTTGAATACACCATTCAGTGTGGTAATGATCGCCATGATCGGACCACCGATTATAAATACTTTGTATACAATTCCCGGGAGGATCGCCTGTGCTGCCGGAAGAATGGTTTCTACTCCGGCTACCTTGTCATATGGAAGCACACCGCCTGTAACCATCGCCAGTCCTACATAGATAAATAACAGACATGGTACACATGACATTGCTGCAAATGGTACATCTTTGGTTGCTCTCTTCGCATCTTTTCCATACCAGAGAATATTGTAATAACCGTTTGCGGAGTTTATCAGAAGTAATGCTGCAAGCATAAATCCTTTGAATCCACCGGTAAACATCTTATCTCCTGAGAAATGAAAGATTGGCTGACGGATCTGGGTAAGCCCGAAGATTACATACAGGACCATTGTGATCAGAAGAATAGTTGATAAAACCTTGCTTACTTTTGCAAAAATATCCATTCCCAGGAGGTTCAGGACAAATAAAACCAGAACACCTGCGACAGCCAGTGCTTTGACTGTGACGCCCGGAAACAGGTTATTCAGATACAGTCCCAGTGCAAGTGCAAATGAACTGTTCAAAATAGGAGTTACAAGTTTCGTGTATGCAACCAGTCCGCCGGTACTGACACCGGAAAGATTGGTAACAATGGAGTAAGGCCCTCCTGCTACCCGCATGGTTCCTCCGAGGATGATATACGGAAATACCATAAAAAATCCCATGACAATGGCTGTCAGATATGCAAGCCATACGGAGTATCCGGTGTATGCCATGGCTGGTCCGATCAACGTTACCATTCCGGAGCCAATTACCATTCCTACTGCTATGGCAAATAAATCACCTCGTTCCAGGATGCCGGGTTTCGGCTCTGGTTTGTTTACAATAATATTCTTGTTACTCATTTTGATTTTACCTCTCCTTTACTTTTTATATTTTATTTTTTATATTTTATATTGTATACAATCAAAGAATAATAAAAAACGTCGTCATTGTCAATAACAATTAACAATTTCGACGTTTTGTTAAAATTCGGCCAAGTATTTTTGTATAATTTTTACAATGCCTGTTTCGTTTTTTAACCGAATATCCGCTTGAATGATCTTGATTTTTTATGGATTGCCTTTCCATAGCGTGTTTGCGGCAATTCTTACTGATACCGCTGCACAAAGTTTTCGCAGCTGTTCTCTATATGTTCCTGCATCCTCAGATAACATTCAATTGCATCACCCTTGCGGATGCATTCGATGATAGCCTCGTGTTCCTTCAGAGATTTACGGACATATTCTTCTTCATTTACCAACACTCCTCGGGAAAGTCCGTTCCAGAGTTCAGACAGCATATTCTTGAGTTTGTCGTTACCTGCTGCTGTCCAAAGTTCCATGTGCAGAGTCTGATTTAAGCTGGAATAGCTTTCATAATCACCTTCTTCGATCACTTCTCTGGATACTTTCAGGATCTGGTCGATTCGCTGCAGGTCGATTTTCTTTCTGCAGCACAAGACGCAGGCTTCACTTTCAAGTGCTGCACGTATCTGGAAGTGTTCGCGGATTGTTTTTTCATTTACGCCGAGTACTACTGCTTTCTTGTTCCGTTCCAGTTCCAGTAAACCGTCTCTTGCCAGAATCTGGAATGCTTCTCTTGTCGGTGTGATAGAAACGCCCAGCTCCTGTGCTGTGCTCTCAAGTGTGAGAACTTCCCCTGCCGGGATTTTCCTTGAGAGAATGGCCTCTCGCAGATTCGCGGCAATTTTTTCTCTTATCGGTAATGTTTTTATCGGTTTGAGTCCCAACATTCCTTATTTACTCCTCT
>CAVCYJ010000188.1:0-6420 GCA_963605995.1 Holdemanella biformis
ATGCAGGGTTACTGTCAATTATTATTTCGATAATTATGACAATTGTCAGTATGGTGGGAATGAGATCACTGCTGACACTGATGAATACACCGGAGGATATTTTTCAGGATGCGTATACTTACATTATGATCATCTGCGGAGGTATTTTTGCCCAGGTATTATATAATATCCTGGCCAGCATTCTGAGAGCTTTGGGAAACAGCAGGACACCATTATATTTTCTGATTCTTGCAGCAATTCTGAATGTTGTGCTTGATCTGGTATTTATCATTGTCTTTCATATGGGCGTTGCAGGTGCTGCATGGGCAACCATCACAGCACAGGGTGTATCAGGTGTGCTTTGCCTGGTGTATATTGTAAAATGTGTGCCGGAACTGAGATTAGAGAGAGATGACTGGAGATTCCGTTCAGGAATCATAAGAAATGAGATCATGGTAGGGATCCCTATGGGTTTGCAGTATTCCATCACTGCAATTGGAACCATGATGGTACAGTCTGCACTGAATATCCTTGGTTCTTATGCAGTAGCGGCATTTACTGCAGGCAATAAGATCGAGAATATTTTTACACAGGCATATGTTGCAATCGGTACTACAATGGCGACCTACAATGCACAGAATATCGGAGCCCGCAAACTTGACAGAGTCAGACAGGGATTTAACAATGCACATATTATAGGGATTATCTATGCGATCGTGACAGGTGTGATCATTTTCTTCTTTGGAAAATATCTGTCTTATCTGTTTATCTCAGATAATGCTGCAGAGGTGATTCCGATGGTTGATACATATGTCAAATGTGTGGCAGTATTCTTTATTCCGCTGCATTTTGTCAATGCACTCAGAAATGGTATCCAGGGAATGGGATATGGTCTTCTTCCTATGCTTGCAGGTGTGGCAGAACTGGCTGGAAGAGGAATTACGGCAATGATTGCTGCATCGCATAAAAGCTATTTTGGAGCGTGTATGGCAAGCCCGATGGCATGGATCCTTGCAGGTGGTCTGCTGATTTTTATGTATTTTTTCGTAATGAAGGATATGAAACGCAGACTGGGATTATAAAAACGCTGCTATAACTGTTACATTGATCTATTTGGGATTGCAGTAACTGATGCCCGTCAAAAAAACTTACAAAAAAAGCGAATAGTACATGCAAACTGGTAGAATTATGTTATAATGAGAAAGCTGACAAAGAAAAAAGACTGCTGTTGATGAAGGCAGAATATCATACAGCAGTTTTTATTATTGAGGAGAAGATAGATGGGCAACAAAGAGGAATTGAATAATGTGCTTTCGGAGGAAAGCACAGAGACACGAAGCAGATTGCGTAAATCTGCGAGACCGGGCAGAATCGCGTATGTACCGATCAGTGATGAGGATCTTGCACCTTATGAGCCGCCTGTCCGTAAGAAGCACAAGGCTTTAAAGATTATGGGAATTACAGCGGCAATGATTCTGGTAAGTGCAGGTACGGCTTATGCCGGGGTATCATACTATTATGCTGACAGATTTTTTGAAGGAACGACTATTAACGGCATTGACTGTTCCGGAAAAACCGCCTATGAGGTAGAAAAGAAAATCGCAGAGAATGTAGAGGATTATTCGATAGAGATTGATTCCAGAAATCTCGATCCGCAGACGATCAAAGGTGAACAGATTGGTTACAGTTATGTTTCTGATGGAAGTATTCTGAAACTTCTCCGGGAACAGAAATCATATGAGTGGATTTTGGGATACCTGAATAAAAAAAGCTACACGATTGCCGAGAATACCACTTATGATAAAGAAAAACTGAAAGAACAGGTGAAAACTCTTGACTGTGCACAGGAAGAGAATCAGATTGCACCTGAGAATGCTTATGTTGCATATGTTGATACCCAGTTTGAGATTGTTCCGGAAACAGAGGGCAGTGAGCTGGATTTGAGAAAGGCATATGATGTACTTTCCGAAGCGATTTCGGAGAATGAAGCATCCGTTGATTTCAGCAGCGATCCGGATGTCTATGTAAAGGCTGATGTGACAAGTGATGATCCAGAACTGCAGGCATCACTTGATGCATGTAATAATTTTACAAAAGCGAGTATTACCTATACATTTGGAGATGATACGGTAACTCTGGATGGAAGTACGATTAAAGACTGGCTGAATTTTGATGAAAAGGGGCAGCTTGTGATGGATGATGCATCTTTTCAGCAGAATATTGCCAACTATGTGGCACAGCTTGCAGCGGAACATGATACAGTCGGAACAGAAAGGGAATTTCAGACAACGAGTGGCAGAACAGTCAGCGTCTATGGTTCTGCGTATGGATGGCAGATCGATCAGGCTTCAGAGGTTGCACAGCTGACTCAGGAAATTCAGTCAGGAACTCAGACAACCAGAGAACCGGTTTATTCCATGACGGCAAATGCGCATGGAGCAAATGATATTGGGGATACCTATATTGAAGTGGATCTGACGGAGCAGCATATGTATTATTATCAGAATGGAACAGACATTTTTGAATCTGACATTGTATCCGGTGATATGCGTTATTCCGACCGACAGACTCCATCAGGCATTTACACGCTTTATTACAAACAGAGTCCCGGTGTGCTCAGAGGCAAGCAGCTGGCAAATGGAAAATATGAATATGAAGCAAAGGTAAATTACTGGATGCCATTTAACGGAGGTATCGGTTTCCATGATGCAAGCTGGCAGCCGTATTTCGGAGGTGACCGTTATCTGGAAGGTGGCTCGCACGGATGTATCAATATGCCATCGGATAAGGCTGCGGAACTTTATGAAATTATTGATTACAATATCCCGATCGTATGCTTTTATTAAGTGCGGTTAATATAGAGTGGTGACAGAAAGGAATTGCCTATGGACTATTTAGATCTGGTATTGACAGTTGCGGCACTTGTGATAGGTGTGATGCTGCTGACAGGACATGGGAGCTTTTTTATGAAGGGTGGAAATTCAGAAATCAGAAAGAAGCTTTATGATGAGAAGAAGATGGAGAAGGGATGTGGGATTGCCCTGATCCTGATCGGTGTTCTGACAGGCATTGACATGCTTACTACAGAAATCGCATTTAAAATAGGATATATAGTATTTTTACTGATTATCATTGCCGGATTGCTGTATTACCTGAGGGTAAAGTGCAGAAAGTAATATGTATTATTGATTACGGGGATGAAAATCCTGTCCGCTGGAATGATTAGTGATGAAAGGATCGTGCCATGATCGAAAGAGAGTGCAGGATCCTTTTTGCGTTTTTATGATTTTTGTGTTAAGATGTAGTCAGTGTGTGAACAATGAGAAAAAGAGAGGCGGATTTTTAATTTTATGCTTGAAGAAATTGTAACTCCGCTGGTAGAATGGTACAGGGAGAATAAAAGAATCCTGCCGTGGAGAGATAAGGAAAATGCCTATTACACATGGGTATCGGAAATTATGCTGCAGCAAACCAGAGTGGAAGTGGTAAAACCATATTTTCAGCGTTTTATAACAGAACTTCCCAATATAGGGGCTCTGGCAGATTGTCCGCAGGAAAAGCTTCTGAAGCTGTGGGAGGGGCTGGGATATTATAATCGGGTTCGGAATATGCAGAAAGCTGCGCAGACAGTGAAAGAAGAATATAATGGCAGATTACCTGAAGATTATCAGGCACTGCTCTCGTTAAAGGGGATAGGAAGTTATACGGCAGGTGCCATTGCATCTATTGCATACAAAATATCAGTTCCGGCGGTTGATGGAAATGTATTACGTGTGATTACCAGAATCACTGAGAGCGTGGAAGACATCAGCAGACAGTCTGTTCGAAAGAAAATAGAGCGGCAGCTGCAGCAGATTATGCCATCGGATTGTCCGGGGGATTTTAATCAGGCTCTGATGGAACTGGGAGCTTTAGTATGTGTTCCCAATGGACAGGCTAAATGTGAGCAATGTCCGGTTGCATCAACCTGTCTGGCACACAGACATGACAGAACAGATGTGATTCCTGTAAAAGCGTCAGGGAAAGCACGAACACTGGAGGATAAAACGATATTTATAATTCAGGATGGGGAATTTACAGCAATAAGAAAGCGCCCTGAGACAGGTCTTCTGGCAGGTCTGTATGAATTTCCGAATACCCGGGGACATTTAGACAGTAAAGAGGCTGTTTCTTATGTAAAGAATCTGGGACTTGATCCTTTACATATAGAGAAGCTGCCGCCTGCGAAGCACATTTTTTCTCATATTGAATGGAGAATGCAGGCATACAGGATAAAGGTATCATCGCTGAAAAGAACGCAGGATAATGAAATTATTTTTGCAGGCAGAGAACAGGCTGATAAACAATACGCAATTCCATCTGCTTTTGGCGCGTATGCAAAGTATATCAAGGAGGAAACAAGATGAAACTGTTGAGTATTGCAATTCCATGTTATAATTCTCAGGATTATATGGAGAAGTGTATAGAATCATTATTGACAGGAGGAGAGGAAGTTGAGATTCTGGTTATTGATGACGGTTCTTCAGACAGAACCGCGGAGATTGCTGATGCCTATGCAGAGAAATATCCTACAATCGTAAAAGCAATCCATCAGGAAAACGGAGGGCACGGAGAGGCGGTCAATGCAGGAATCAGAAATGCCACAGGTCTGTATTTTAAGGTAGTAGACAGTGATGACTGGGTAAACAGAGAAGCATATATAAAGATTCTGGAAACTTTATATGAACTGCTCAGAGGACCACAGACAGTAGACCTTCTGATCAGTAATTTTGTATATGAGAAACAGGGTGCGGCACGCAAGAAAGTAATGCAGTATCGCAGATGTCTGCCGCAGGACAGAGTCTTTGGCTGGGAAGAAGTAAAGCATATGCCGAAGGGAAAATATCTTTTGATGCATTCCATGATCTATCGTACGGAACTGCTTCATGAGTGTGGGCTGGAATTGCCAAAGCACACGTTTTATGTAGATAATCTGTTTGCCTTTGAGCCACTTCCATATGTAAAGAATATGTATTATCTGGATGTGAATTTCTATCGCTATTTTATTGGCAGAGACGACCAGTCGGTAAATGAAAAAGTAATGATCAGGCGTATCGATCAGCAGATCCGTGTGAACAAACTGATGGCAGATGCTTATATTAACTGTCCGGATACAGATAGACATCTGAAAAATTACATGTTCAGTTATCTCGATATTATTACAACAGTATCATCTATCATGCTGATCAGAGCAAACACAGATGAGGCACTGGAGAAAAAGAAAGAGCTTCTGGAGTATATCAAAACACAGAATCGTGCCGTATACAGAAGGCTCAGACACAGTCTTTTCGGAAGAGTAATGAATCTTCCGGGAAGAGGAGGCAGAAAGATGTCAGTAGCAGCCTATAAGATCAGCCAGAAATTCTATGGATTTAACTAAACTGCGAAGCGGATGTTTTTATCCGCCTGACTTAATTGAAATGACCGGAAAGAACAGATTCTGATGCTGAAAAAAACACCTGCTGAGAAACAGATAATCGTTTCTTATCAGGTGTTTTGTTTCCTTAGAAATCAATTTTCACTTTTGTTCCTTTCTGTTTCTCTGAGGTAATAGCCTCCGGAGCCTTCAGCGCTTTTCGCGGATAAAAGACCAGAAAGCCAAATAATGCAAGTGTGGAACCCATACAGACATCAATCACAGAGTGCTGTTTCAGAAACATCGTTGACATGATGATCAGTGCTGTGAGTGTAAGGGACGCAGCTTTTACAATCTTTTTACCCCGTAACGCTTCACAATTTGTAAGTGACATATGAATCGCAAGGGAATTAAATACATGAATACTTGGAAGGATATTTGTAGGGGTATCTGTCCGGTACAGCCACTTTACTGCATCTGTAAAAATATTGTCCCGTGGAAATTCTGTCGGGCGCAAATGCTGAGCATTTGGATAAATATAAGAAACGATCAGAAAAACAGTCATTCCCATTATAAGATTAAATGCCAGTTGATAATATTCATGCTTGTTTTTGTTAAAAAAGATAAAATACATCACAGCCAAAAGCATGTATGGAAACCATAGCATATAGGGTACAATAAAAAATTCACAAAAAGGAATCCAGTCATCAAAAACGGTATGTACGATATGATAGCTGTGAATAGATCGGTGTTCCAGATAATTGAATACCAGAACATAAACAATACTGTAAATACTGATCACGAGTCCGTGTCGGTATTTGTCAATAAAATGTTTCAAGATGTCACCTTCCCTGTATAAATTGTATAAGCCACAGCTGAAAATATATCGCAAACAGCCGGACCAAATCTGCGGTGTCTTATTTCTCTCCCTATCATATCATCTTCATGCTTTTTTTACAAATAAATTTCTTATAAAGAATATAAAAAATTTCTGTAACTATTCAGCAGTCTACTATTCCGCGAGGTGTTTTGGCATGAAAATGCCA
>CAVCYJ010000189.1:0-6281 GCA_963605995.1 Holdemanella biformis
TCTTATTTACATCAGTCACTACATCTTCTCATTTACTCATATTTAATAATTTCCTTTTTCAGACGTTTCATAATCCTTTTTTCCAGTCTGGAAATATATGACTGAGAAATTCCCAGAAAATCAGCCACCTCTTTCTGCGTTTTTTCTGTATTGTTATCTTTACCCAGACCAAATCGCAGCCTGATAATGGTCTGTTCCCGCTGAGAAAGTTTATTGACTGCTCTTGAAAGCAGAGATAACTCCACTTCATCCTCCAGATGTCTGGATATTACATCATCATCTGTTCCCAGAATATCAGACAATAACAGCTCATTTCCATCCCAGTCTACATTGAGCGGTTCATCTATAGACACTTCCATTTTCGTCTTACTGTTTCGTCGCAGATACATAAGGATTTCATTCTCTATACATCTGGATGCATAGGTCGCCAGTTTGATATTTTTTACAGGATTAAAAGTATTGATTGCCTTAATCAGTCCTATAGTTCCGATAGAAATCAGATCTTCTACGCCAACCCCTGTATTGTCAAACTTCCGTGCAATATACACTACAAGTCTCAGGTTATGTTCTATCAGAACCGATTTTGCCTCTTCTTCCTGTTCTGTTCCGAGCTTCTGCAGCACAAATGCCTCTCTCTCTGGTTCCAACGGGGCGGGAAGAATATCATTCCCACCAATATAAAAAACATCTCCCGAACGATTCATGACCATTCTTGATACCACCTGCAATGGATAACAGTTCATAATTAAAGCCCCTCCTGTTTAAAGTAATCTGGAATTCAAAAGTATTTCGTATTCCTTACCAAAAGCGGATGTATCAAATGAAAGTGCGAGCACCGGTCTGTCCACGCTGATAACCTCCGCCGGAGTCTGGATACAAAGTTTTTCCAACGTAACAGCCAGCAGCATTCCCTGTTCCTTTCCAACACTGCTGAAAACAATATAATGTGGAAAAAGATCTGCCGCCTCTGTGTTTTGCAATCCTCCTGGATTTTCTTTCAGGTGCTTCAGACAGTCCACCGTTTCTTTTGAATATATTTCAGACAACATGTCACTTGTTCCTACGGATACCGGTTTCCCATTCACGGAATCCAAAAGCAGATTACCTGAATCATAAAATCCGTGAAACGTATATCCCTTTTCTTTGTAAAATATAGTTACAGGATATATATTTTTTGTCCGTATTTTCAGAGAATCTGTCAGATATGACAATGCCACACTTCCAAACCATGTCGCCACAGCCAGCAGCAGAAACATTGCAGGTTTCAGTTTGCCCCCAATAGCAGCTTCCCAGAAGCCTCCGCACAGGAACGCAGCCAAATATAACGCAAGAACTGCCTTGATCAGCAGACTTCCCCTTTTCAGATTACATCCGATCACCAGCATTCCTGCCGCACAGCCACCATGCAGAAGTACCAGTACCGGAAAATAAATCTCAGACTTCAGGCGGGACTGAATATAAACAACTCCGCAGGAAAACAAAGCTCCTGTCACAGCACCAGACAATGTCCGTCTCCTGCTTCCAATACACTGAAACACTCTCCCTGTAAATCTGAGCAATATGTAATCTATCAGAAGATTTGTAAGAAATACGACATCAATGTATATCTCGTAATGCATTTCCCTCCTCCTGTCTGCAGCTCTCAGCAGGATTTCCGCCGAATATTCCTGTTATTACTCTTCCTTCCGCTGTTTCCATATTTTTTACTTCGGTAAGTGTTACCCATTATACCGGAGGAATCGTGCGAATTTTGTCAAAAGAAGGCATCTCATTCTTAGAATTTATCGCACAAAATCGACCTGTTTTTCTGTTTGGATTTATTGACATATGCTGCAATATATCATAAAATTATAGAGAAATTTTATATTTTGCATGTAGTTTTTTATATTTCCCGTATTGTATCCCAGCTATCCGCGAAAACATGGATATCTGTCTCTTTGCCTGCGGGAATCAATGAAACAAACCGGAGGACTTTTATATGAGTACAATTACAGGATATACAGGTCTCACTGCACTTTTAGGCAGTCCTGTATCGCACAGTATTTCCCCTTTAATGCACAATGAAGCATTTCGCATTCTTGGACTTGACTATGTTTATTTATGTTTTGATGTAAATGAAGAAACGCTTCCTGCAGCAGTTGCAGGATTAAGAACTTGCGGGATTCGAGGTTTTAACCTCACAATGCCGAATAAGAATAAGATTGTAGAATTGGTAGATGAACTTTCTCCTGAGGCGCAATTGATCGGTGCAGTCAACACGGTTCTCAATGATAACGGAAAGCTAATCGGATATAACACAGATGGATATGGTTTCATGCAATCTGTACGTGATGCAGGACACGATATCACAGGAAAGAATATTACAGTCATGGGAGTAGGCGGAGCCTCCATGGCAATCTGTGCGCAGTCAGCACTGGATGGTGCCAATTCTGTACATATCTTTGCAAGACGTACAAGCAGATACTGGAACCGCACACAGAAATTTGCAGAAAACCTGACTGCCAGAACGGGATGCCAGATTTATCTTTTTGATAATGATGATCATATTGCACTGAAAAATTCTATTGCTCAGAGTTATCTTCTGATTAATGCGACTTCTGTAGGCATGGTTCCTGATATTGATAATACCATTATCAGAGACTCTTCTCTGTTCCGTCCGGAGCTGGTAGTTGCAGATGTCGTCTATGAACCGCAGGAAACCAGACTTCTCAGAGAAGCAAAGGCTGCCGGATGCCAGACCTTTAACGGAATGTATATGCTCCTACATCAGGGAGCCAAGGCTTTTAAAATCTGGACAGGTCAGGATATGCCAGTTTCAATTATTAAAGAAAAATATTTCTCTTTAAAATAACGTAAAAACGTAACAGTTCGGGAAATTACATCGTATATTCCCGAACTGTGTGTCTTTACATATTTCCCATTATTTTGTCTTTTATAATTGCCAGTATCTCTCTTGGAATATATATCAGCAGTCTCCAGGAACAATATCTGGACGGAATCGGATAGATTTCTCTGCATCCACATTTCTTCCCTATCGCTGTTCCCCGAAATACATGAAAATTATTGGTAACAACTCCTACCGAATGATCCAGTCCTGTCAATTCCAGACTGAATTTCAGATTTTCCGCTGTACTGGTAGATTTTTCTTCCAGAATCAGACGATTTCTGTCAATTCCATGTTCAACCAGGTAATTACACATTGCCTGTGCTTCGGTAATAGATTCTCCATCCCCTCTTCCGCCGGACAGAACCGCCTTTGTATCCGGATTTTCTTTCAGATACTCTAAAGCCCTTCTGGTTCGTTCCAGAAGGGCTTTAGTAAGCCGGGTACCCTCCACGTGAGCCCCAAGCACAATAATATATTCCAGATCTGTATGCTTATGCATTTCTTCCGCAGCAGTATTTATACTTCTTACCGCTTCCACATGGGCACGGATCATTACGTCCGATCTTCTTTGCTTTTACAACGGTACCTGATTTCTTCTGCTCTGTATAGAGTTCTTTTTTCTTCTCCGGTGTAAAGATCGCATCCCACTGCGGCAGACCGTATAACCAGT
The DNA here is from genome assembly GCA_963605995.1 of Holdemanella biformis. Taxonomy (GTDB): domain Bacteria; phylum Bacillota; class Clostridia; order Lachnospirales; family Lachnospiraceae; genus Blautia_A. Next base: position 3,558 of record CAVCYJ010000189.1, read on the forward strand.
CAGCCCGTGCATCTACCATGTTCTTATACAGAAGCTCCTTATCAAAGCACAGAGAAACCTTTGTATTCTCATCCATTGTCTCAATCGGATTCGGTATCTTCAGACTGTCATTGATTCCATCAAGGAAACCGACCATAGTCAGAACTTCCTGTCCGTATTTCTCAGCCAGTTCTTTAACCGTACCGGTTACTACTTCATCCGGGTTGGCAAGAAGCTGCTCATAAATTCCTTTTTCAATATTAAAGTAATTTGCCCAGAATCTCTGAAGTTTGTTACGGTCTGCCTGCTGGTCATAAGCGATGGAACGCCATTGTTCTAAGATTGTTTTATCACTCATTTTATAAATCCTCTTTTCCAATATTTCATAGGTGTATGTCCGTACAAAAATAATTTTTTCTCCTACAGACTTCATTATTATATCATCATTCTGATAAAAACACAAATCATATTCTCTGTATTTTTGGTGAATTTTAGTATTACGGTTACTGTTCACTCCGTTCTCAGTAAAATGCTACTTCACTCCCATTTTCTCAAGTTCTGCTGCCGCCTGTTTAAAAGACCTGAACTGAATCGCGTGTATTCCTTCCTTTCTCGCCGCCTCACAGTTCTCAGCTCTGTCATCCAGAAATACAGATTTCTCCGGATTCAGATGATATCGTTCAAGTAGAGTTCTATAGATTTCCGGTTCCGGTTTTATCTGCTTTACCTGACAGGAAAAGACAGCACCATCTACATACTTAAGAAAAGACAGCTTTCCGCTGGTTTTTTCCAGCGTATCAGTCGCATAGTTTGATAAAATGTATATATGATACCCCTGATTTTTCAGATACTTCACCCAGGTATCTGCATAATCTGTTTTCTCAATTGTCTCATCTGAATGCTGCATAACCTTTCTGATATCCTCTTCATATTCCGGTGCAGCTTTCACCATCTCATCTACATAGTACTGTTCATTCTCACTGCTTCTGTCTCTTTCATTCCATATATCACTCATAAAGACTTCTTTTGCGATTCTGTCCCTTTCCTCTTTTGGAAAATGAAAGTTGTCCAGATAAGTTTCCCAGTCATATTTTACAAGTACCTGTCCTACATCAAAAATAATATTTTCCATATCTGTATCTGCCACCTTTTTATTCTTATTTAAGATTCTGTATACCATCCACATTGCATAGACAAGCAAAGGAACCATAATTGCTGCTGCAAGGGATGCTTTAAAATAATTCTTCGCATTCTCTCCGTTTCCAAACGCAAAAACCATTGGCATACAGCACGCAAGAAGCAATATGCTAATTGCAATCCATGCCCCTGCTTTTTTAAATCTGTTATTATCTTTTTTCATAGTTCTCCTGCTGATTTGTTTCAAATTTATAATTCCATAACCGTTCCGTATCTTCGCAGTTACAGACCAAATCTATAAAAGACACGCCGGAGAGAAGAACTCCCCGGCGTATATCGTTTTATTTTATTTATTTCTGTAGATGATATCATCGCGTCCCGGACCGTTGGAAATCATAGTGATCGGGAAACCAATATGTTCTTCTACAAATTCAATATACTTCCTGCAATTTTCCGGCAGATCTTCATATTTTCTGATTCCGCGGATATCACATTTCCATCCCGGAAGAGTTTCCAGAACCGGTTTCGCTTTCTCAAGCAATACAGTTGTCGGGAATTCTGTTGTCACCTTTCCATCAATTTCATATCCTGTACAAACCGGAATCTCATCCAGATATCCCAGTACATCAAGAACTGTAAAGGCAACATCTGTAGTTCCCTGGATACGGCAGCCATATCTGGAAGCAACACAGTCAAACCATCCCATACGTCTCGGACGACCTGTAGTGGCACCAAACTCACCGCCGTCACCGCCACGTTTTCTCAATTCATCTGCCTCTTCCCCGAAAATCTCAGAAACAAATGCACCCGCTCCTACTGCACTGGAATAAGCCTTGCATACAGTAATAATCTGTTTGATTTCGTAAGGAGGAAGCCCCGCTCCTACTGCACCGTATCCCGCCAGGGTAGAGGAAGATGTAACCATTGGATAAATTCCATGGTCAGGATCTTTCAGTGAACCAAGCTGACCTTCGAGAAGAACTTCTTTGCCTTCTTTTAATGCATTCCAGAGATAACCGGATACATCACACACATATGGTTCAACCATCTTCCTGTATTCCATTAACTCTGTAAACAGTTCATCTACATTAAGAAGCGGTTTATGGTATAAATGCTCAAGAAGAATATTCTTTGTCTCACATACACTTGCAAGTTTTTCTTTGAGATGTCCTTCATCAAAAAGTTCACTTACCTGAAAACCAATCTTCGCATATTTATCTGAATAAAATGGAGCGATACCGGATTTAGTAGATCCGAAGGATTTACCACCCAGACGTTCTTCTTCATACTGATCAAAAAGAATATGATACGGCATGACCATCTGTGCTCTCTCAGAAATCAGAATCTTCGGAGCCGGAACTCCTCTGCCGACTACTTCATTGTATTCTTTAAAGAATACCGGAATATTCAAAGCCACACCGTTTCCGATAATGCTTGTAGTATGATTGTAAAATACACCTGACGGCAGAGTATGAAGTGCAAATTTACCATAATTATTTACAATTGTATGACCTGCATTTGCACCACCCTGAAATCTGACGATAATATCAGCTTTCTCAGCGAGCATATCGGTAATCTTACCTTTACCTTCGTCTCCCCAGTTAGCAC
>CAVCYJ010000190.1:0-6259 GCA_963605995.1 Holdemanella biformis
TATGAACAGCGCGGAGATATGTTTAAGGAATATGTAAGAAATCTGTAGAATATCTATAGATAAAAGGATTATAGAGTATATTCGGAGAAGTGAATGGCGCGAAAAACAGCGGCAGATTTACCAAAAACAGACAGGACGATGCTGATACTGACAGTTCTGCTTGCAGTCTTTGGACTCGCAGTGCTGTTCAGTGCCAGTGAATATAATGGCAGAGTACGTTTCGGCGACTCTGCCTATTATTTTAGGAAACAACTGTTTGCCACTGCATTGGGGCTGGGGGTGATGTATGCAGTTTCTTCTGTGGATTATCATTTTTTTCTGAAGTTTGCACCTGCGGCATATCTGTTATCTCTGGTGCTGTCTACGGCGGTGCTTCTGATCGGTCAGGAAATTAATGGTTCCAGGAGATGGCTGAATCTGGGACCGCTTTCCTTTCAGCCATCAGAATTTGCAAAAGCGGCGGTTATTCTTTTTCTGGCATGGCAGCTTGAGCATTCAGAAAAAAAGACGGAAAGTCTGTGGTTTATGGGCAGGACCATGCTGACCCTGTTGCCTGTTGTCGGGCTGGTGGGATCTAATAATCTGAGTACGGCTATCATCATACTGGGAATAGGAGTTATCTTAATCTTTACATCAAGTCCGGGATATATCCGTTTCATCGGACTTGGAAGTACCGGTGTAGGATTTCTTGCCATTTTTCTTGCCGCAGAGAGTTATCGTCTGGAACGGCTGGCAATCTGGAGAAATCCTGAGAAATATGAAAAAGGTTTTCAGACGATACAGGGACTTTATGCCATTGGAAGCGGCGGGATTTTCGGAAGAGGTTTCGGGAGCAGTCTTCAGAAGCTGGGGTTTGTACCGGAAGCGCAAAATGATATGATTTTTTCTGTTATATGCGAGGAGATGGGAGCAGCAGGAGCCTCCTTTCTGATCCTGATATTTGCATTGCTGCTATGGCGGCTCGGTGTAACTGCCATGCATGCCAGAGATCTGGCGGGAGCACTCATCTGCGGTGGAATCATGGGACATCTGGCAATTCAGGTTATTTTGAACATTGCAGTTGTGACAAATACGATTCCAAATACAGGGATCACACTTCCATTTATCAGCTATGGTGGAACATCGGTGGTATTTCTGCTGGGAGAAATGGGGCTGGCTTTAAATGTAAGCAGATCCGGCGGTAACGGATACAGAGGGAAAACATACAATATAAAGGAAGAGACTCTTTAGGAGCAGAAGCTTTGGACGAAATCCATGTGGCAGGAAAGTGTTCTCTGAAAGGAGAAGTTACGATACAGGGTTCTAAGAATGCGGCTCTTCCCATGATCGCGGCATCGCTGATGCACAGAGGAATCAGTGTATTGAGAGGCTGTCCGAAAATTACGGATGTTTTTTACATGGAGAAAATCCTTGAAAGTCTCGGGGCAGTTACCTGGTGGGAGGATCATGATCTTTATCTGGACTGTACGATGGCAGATGGAACCAGGATCCCTACAGTCTGGACAGGAAGGATGCGTTCATCGGTGATTCTTCTGGGAGTCGTTCTGGCACGGAACAAAAAATGCAGGATCGGGTATCCAGGCGGATGTGTTATCGGAAAAAGACCGATAGATTTTCATCTTATGGCATTGCGGGGACTTGGAGCTGAAATCCGGGAAACAGCATCTGAACTGGATGCGGAATGCAGCGGATTTTACGGTGGAGAGATATCTTTTGCAAAATCAAGTGTGGGTGCAACACAGCAGGCGATGCTGGCGGCAGTACTGGCAGAAGGGGAAACGAGACTGCACAATTGTGCGAAAGAACCGGAGGTATTCTGGCTTGGGCGGTATCTGAAATCCATGGGCGCCAGAATAGAAGGCGAAGAGACGGGAGAGATTCTGATCCGGGGTGTCCGGGAACTGGGACCGGGTAATTACAGAATTCCGCCGGACAGGATTGTGGCAGGAACGTATCTGTGTGCGGCAGCAGCGTCCGGCAGTGAGATTTTACTTCGAAATGTACCTGTAGAGGAGTTAAAAGCATTCCTGAAAGTATATGAGAAAATAGGTGGACAATATGAAGTGAATAGTGGTACACTAAAGGTCAATGGAAAGAAGGCGCTCAGACCGGCAGGGCTGATAGAGACAGAAGAATATCCGGGATTCCCTACGGATCTTCAGGCTCCGTTTATGGCTGTGCTGACTGGAATACCGGGTCAGAGTATGATACGGGAGAGAATTTTTGACCGTAGATTTGCCAGTGCTTTTCAGATGAATAAGATGGGAGCGGATATTGAGATAAGAGGCAGCCAGGCAGTGATCCGGGGAGGAAAGCCACTTACCGGTACGACTGTAGAGGCCGGAGATCTCCGGGGCGGCGCGGCGCTGATCATTGCGGCGCTGATGGCTGATGGAGAAACCTGCATCACACAGGCAGAACTTATCGGCAGAGGATATGAGCATATTTGTAAGGACTTACAGATTTTGGGCTGTAAAATATGGCAGTCTGCCAGCGAGGATTTGAAGATTTATGAAAAAAAGTAATTATGGGAGAAGCTTTCCCATGAGTAAGAAAACAAAAAGAATAATCACAGGTGTGGCATGTACAGGGATTCTGGTCGCCGTGATAGCTTTTTTTTCCTATTATAAGGTAGAGACTGTGGAAGTAAGGGGAACTTCTCATTATACAGATGAGGAAGTAAAAGAGATGGTGCTCCGGGGACCGCTGGCATCTAATTCGGTCCTTGCACCATTGCTTTACAGCACAACGAAAACGGATAATATTATCTATGTGGATGCATTTAAGATTACACGCTTAAACCGGAGCACGATCTGTATCAGCGTGAAGGAGAAAAAGGCGGTCGGCTGTATCAGATATCTGGACAGTTATATTTATTTTGACAGGAATGGAATCTTTGTAGAGGGAAGCCAGAGCAGAGATGAGACAGTTCCGTATTTCGACGGAATCCAGGTGAACAGTGTTGTAATGGATGAAAAACTGGAAATTGAGGGAGATACCGTACTGAATACGGCAGTCGCTCTGTCTACGATTTTTCAGAAGAATGACATGATACCCGATCATATCGTGTTTGACGACAGCTATTCGATCAGCCTGATCTATGGAGATATCACGGTACAGCTTGGGAAGGATGCGGATCTGGAAGAAAAGATGAATCGTGTGATCGCGATCATGCCGAAGATACAGGGGAAAAAGGGAATCCTTCATATGGAGAGTGTTTCTACGGATTCCAATACCTTTGAAGAAGAACAGGAAGAGATCACAGCGGAGAACTGGAACGGCGGTTATGATGAGAATGGAAATTATACCGGGGACGGAGAATATGATGAGGATGGCAACTATGTAGGGGAAAAGCCGAAGACTGCGCTGGATGAGGCGATTGAGAACTGGAATGGCGGATATGATGAGGAAGGTGATTATACAGGTGAGGGCGAATATGATGCCGATGGTAATTATGTAGGAGCAAAGCCGACACAGGAATCACTGGATACAGCTTCTGAAAATACAGATGCTTCCGGAACCTACAGTTCGGATAACAGTACGGGTTCAGATTCCCCTGGCTCCGGAGAAAGCAACGATTCAGAGAATTCTGCTGACAGTGACACCTCGGATTACCAGAATGATGGCAGTAGTTCGGGATATGATGACAGCAGTTATGGATCTCAGGGAGATGAATCCGGAGAGTGGTGACAGTGTGAGGAAAACCCGAAATGAAAAAGTACGGGATTTCGAATGAGTTTACACAGCCCGGGCGGAAAAATTTCCCCAAAAAGGAAGATGCTTTGCCGGGACAGGCTTTTTATGCCGAAAAATCATGAAAAAAGTATAAAAAAATAAAATTTATGGTTGATTAATCAACGAAAAAAATATATGATATATCTATATGTAGGTTTCAGGGACGGAATGATTTTGCCCCTGACATGATACGACATCAGTGCCGGAAAAGGCTTTTGGCATTCATGTTATCATATGCAGCTTTGATATAAACTACTGAAATGGTTATCAGATATAAATAAAAGGAGGAAGTACATTGTTAGAGATTATGTCAAATGAGGCCGAATCATCTGCAAAGATCATAGTGATCGGTGTAGGCGGGGCCGGAAATAATGCGGTAAACAGGATGGTGGAAGAGGCCATCGGCGGAGTAGAGTTTGTAGGTGTGAATACAGATAAACAGGCTTTAACTCTGTGCAAAGCTCCAACTGTACTTCAGATTGGCGAGAAGATTACTAAAGGACTTGGTGCAGGAGCACAGCCTGAGGTTGGACAGAAGGCAGCAGAAGAGAGCATTGAAGAGGTAAAACAGTTAATGGAAGGTGCGGATATGGTATTCGTTACCTGTGGTATGGGAGGCGGAACCGGAACCGGTGCTGCACCTGTGATCGCAGCCGCAGCGAAGGAGATGGGTATCCTGACAGTTGGTGTTGTCACCAAACCTTTCCGTTTTGAAGCAAGAACACGTATGAACAATGCACTTGCAGGTATTGAGAATCTGAAGAAAGCAGTGGATACTTTAATTGTTATCCCAAATGATAAGCTATTAGAAGTTGTAGACCGCAGAACGACTATGCCGGAGGCACTGAAGAAGGCAGATGAGGTTCTGCAGCAGGCGGTACAGGGTATTACAGACTTGATCAATCTGCCGGCACTGATCAACCTTGACTTTGCAGACGTTCAGACTGTAATGACAGACAAGGGAATCGCTCACATCGGTATCGGCGAGGCCAGAGGTGATGACAAGGCTATGGAAGCTGTACAGCAGGCTGTTTCATCTCCGCTTCTTGAGACAACTATCAAAGGTGCTACACATGTTATCATCAATATTTCCGGAGATATATCTCTTATGGATGCAAATGATGCTGCAAGCTACGTTCAGGAGCTGACAGGTGAGGATGCGAATATTATCTTTGGTGCCATGTATGATGACACAGTTGCAGATTATTGCAGGATCACAGTAATTGCAACAGGTCTGAATGATGATAATCTTCAGCAGAGCCCTTTCGGAAAAAGAAACACAGCTTCTTCCTTTGGTGCAAGAAGACCTTCTTCAGCAGGCACAGCAGCCGGAACAGCGACAGCGGCAACAGGCAATAACATGAGCATGCCCAGCTTCAGTCTTCCGACTATGAACGCTACACCGTTTGGTGCAGCCAAGACTCCGTCCAGCACGGTTCAGAAGAAGGACATCCAGATTCCGGATTTCTTAAGAAACAGATAAGCAGACAATGAGCTGATAAATAAGCAGAGCAAAAGAGACATGCCCGGTTAAGGTTGGACATGTCTCTTTTTTTACTGAATCAGGTAAGTCCCCTGCTTCAATTACGAATATCCGCCTGACTTTGTAAACTGCGAAAAATTCAGATGCTCAAATGCCGGTTTATGCTCCACAGCAGCACTGGAACGTATCGCATCTGGTATCACAGGATGACTGGGCATTAGAGCCATCCACCCGGATAGAGGATGCGGTACATTTGCAGTCATTATTATAGGTACAGTTGTGGGCTTTACAGTCAATCTGGATTTTTTCGCAGCCGCAGCCACTGCTAAAGCTGTTAGTCATGGAATTTCCGACCCGTTCCTGAAAACTTCCACAGCTTGTCTCATTTGCATTGGTGGCATTCTCGCCGGTTACATCGATCTCTCCTTTGGAGCAGAGCTGCTCCTTATTGTAGGCACATTTAACTGCTGAACATTTAAGAATTGTCATAGTAATATCCTCCTGAAAAAAATTTAACCAAATCAAGTAAGTCCCCTGCTTCAATTGAGAGAAGCAATAAGCAGTGGGTGGAGACTTGCTTGTATCAGGAAGAGTGCAAGCTCTTTCTGATAAACTGCGGAGCAGTTATTTGGTGTAGAGCTACGTAGCGAAGCGGATTGCGAATATCCGCTTGACTAACAGGTTTCAAAAATAGAATGTACAGTTTCGAAAAAAATATACCTGTAAAATTTGCATATAAAAATAAAAAAAGTACTTGACGCAATATAAGAAACATGGTATCTTATACAAGTACGTAGGAAAACAAAGCGGAGTTCCACTCTCACCTCAGCGCATTTGAGTTTAGCGGCTCGGGTTTATATTGCACAGAATTGTTGATACTTGTTTTGCAGGACAGCAGAGATATTTTATCGGAAGGTTCTGGAACAGGATATTGATGAGTGTGATAAAGGAGTGTGGATTTTGTCCACGCTTTTTTTACGTGAATTATGAGGGCGACGAGAAGTCATTAGAATCTATCTAACAGGTATGGAGGTGCACTAC
>CAVCYJ010000191.1:0-4580 GCA_963605995.1 Holdemanella biformis
CCACACAACTCTCGATAGAATATGCTCATCATCAGATGATCAAAGATCATATGAATATCCTCGGTGATCTGCATACTGTTTACCGGAACGTGTAAACTGTAATCCGCTATCTTACGGAGTTTTCCACCACTATATCCGGTGATACCCACAACGGTGTTGCCACACTCTTTCGCATATTCCACAGCATTCAGAACATTTTCAGAATTGCCGCTGCCTGAAATACCAATAACCACATCACCGGGACGCAGCCTGCCACGGAGCTGAAAACGAAAGATTTCTTCATAGCCAATATCATTCGCTATAGCCATAACCGTCGGTACATTATCATTCAGGCAGAGAAATCGGAACTTCTTTTCAGTGTACTCAGAAACTCCCTTGTTAAAATCATTCTGGAAATGGGATGCCGTAGCGGCACTTCCTCCATTGCCCATAATGTAGATCATCTTTTCATTTTCAAGTGTCTGTTCCAGCAGATTCAGGACTTCATTCAATGTCTCCACATCCAGAGTACGCAGGACTGCAATTTCGTTTTCAATATATTCTTTGATCTCACTTTTATAGTTTTTCATCTGTAATCCCTTTCCTTAATATTTCCTGTGGTTTTCCCAGTTCCACGCATCTGACAGGATCTCATCAATCGAACTGTGCTTTGGCTCCCAGCCAAGCACACGCTTCGCCTTCTCACTGGAAGCAATCAGTACGGCCGGATCTCCTTCGCGCCTTCCGGCAATCACATGAGGTACCTCCTTACCAGATACCCGGGAAAGTGCATCAATCATTTCCAGTACTGTAAATCCACTTCCGCTGCCAAGATTAAAGCAATCTGACGGATTTCCTTCCATAATATGCTGCAGACCCAGCCAGTGCGCCTGTGCCAGATCAATGACATGGATAAAATCGCGGATACAGCTTCCGTCTCTTGTATCATAATCTGTTCCAAATACTGAAAATGGCTTGCCGTTCATGGCTGCCTTCACCATAACAGGAATCAAGTGTGTTTCCGGATTATGTGCTTCTCCAAGCCTGCCGTCTTTAGAATCTCCGGCGGCACAGAAATACCGGAAAGCACAATATTTCAGTCCATATGCTCTTTCATAATCCTCCAGCAATTTCTCTCCGATCAACTTAGTCGTACCATATGGATTAATCGGTTGCTGCGGATGCGCCTCGTCAATCGGTGTATACTGAGGCTCCCCAAACGTTGCCGCCGAAGACGAAAAAACAAAGTGCTTCACACCATGAGTGACACAGGCATCCAGCAGTGTCTGCATATTTGTCACATTATTCTGATAGTAGCGTGCAGGACGGATCACCGAATCCGGTACAGATGCGAATGCTGCAAAATGTACAACAGCATCAAAATGGTACCTGGTCATGAGCTTATCCAACAGCTCCCTGTCCCCCAAATTTCCCTGTATAAATTCTCCGCAGATCACAGCTTCCTGATGACCATCACTGAGATCATCAAGGACAACTGTCTCCACACCGTTCTCATTCAGATATTGATTTGTATGGGAACCGATGTATCCGGCTCCTCCGGTAATTAATACTTTCATAGCGTATCCTCCTTTAGAATCTTTTCCACAGCCGATGCGAGACAGTCCGTCTTAATTGTCCGAATTTCATATCTTTGTCCGGCTTTCACATCGCTGTCACTGTCCCCAACCATCCATGATTTTTTCTTATCAATGTCAAAATCATCTTCTGCCTGTAGAAACAGCCCAATATCCGGTTTTCTGCAGGTACAGGTGCCTGCCTCGTGCGGACATACGTAAACCTTCCTGATGACTGCACCTGACTCTGCAAGTTTCTGGCACATTCTCTCATGAATTGTGTTCACAGCTTCCATAGTCATCATTCCCCGGGCAATCCCCCGCTGATTTGTAACCACAAGCACAAGATAGCCTGCATCATTCAGCCTCCGGATTGCTTCGGGAACTCCCGGAAGGAACTCAAATTCATCCCATGATTTGATATAGTCATGTTCCGGGGCCTGCCGGTTAATAATGCCATCCCTATCCAGAAACACTGCCTTATACAAAATAAACCACCCGGCTTCCATATAAATCCGGCATAATTTCTATCTGTCTTAATTTAAGTGCTTTTCTGACATTATCCTGATGCTCCTCATCACAATAAAAGAGAAGAAAACCTCCACCGCCTGCACCCAGAAGTTTTCCGCCTGTTGCTCCTGCTGCTATAGCCGTATCGTAATATTCTGCAATTTCCGGATTGCTGATTCCTCCTGCAAGGGTTCTTTTCTTTTCCCATCCCTGATGCAATGCTTCCCCAAAATCCCGGTTGAATCCGCTGCTTGATAATGTATGGTACATATCTGCCGCCTGCTGCTTCATTCCATTTAAAACTTCAATTTTCTTTCCTATATTCTGTTTCTGTTCACTCAGTACTCCATCTGCGCTCCTGGTAATACCGGTATAAAACATCATCAGCTTGCTGCGCATCCGTATCATATCTTCTTCAGACAGTTCAATCCGATTACTGCTCACCGTATCATCCGGCAGAAAACGAAAATAATTAATGCCGCCATAGGCAGCTGCATACTGATCCTGCTTCCCAATGGGATGTCCAAGAATGTCGATTTCGACCTTGCAGGCAAGTTCTGCCAGCTGCTGGGCTGATAATCGATTTCCGATATAAGAAAATAATGCGTTGAGTAAACCAACCGTAAAAGTACTGGAAGAACCAAGTCCGGTTCCGGAAGGAACATCAGCAATAGATGTTATTTCAATACCACCTGTGATCCCCACCAGATGCAGTGCTTCACGGACAAGATCATGATGCAGTTCGCTGACCTCATCCACAATCTCTGTGCTGGAATAGCTGACCCTGATCGCATTGTCAAACTTCTTATTCACAGTAATGTATATGTATTTGTTGATTGCCATGGACACCACGGCACCGCCATTGATTCTGTAATAATCCGCCAGATCTGTTCCACCGCCGGTAAAACTGATACGTAAAGGTGTTCTTGTGATAATCATCTGTACTTCCACTCCTTGTTTGCTTTTTCATAATTCTCCATCGTTCCAATATCCTGTAAATAACCTTTGGTCTCCCATCCATACATATTTCCAACTAATTGAGGAAGAACATCTTTGCCAAAATCAAGAATCCCTTCCTGCTTCGGTAAATAATCGAAAATCTGCTTTCTGGCAATATACATACCTCCATTTGCCAGATTACCCTTAGGTTTATCCGGTTTTTCTTCAAACTCTACGATACGTCCGGTATCATCTACAGATGCAATCCCACACTGCGTTGGCTGACTGGTATGAAAAAGAGCCATAGAAAGAATTCCATTATGGTTTTTGTGAAACTTCTGAAATGCTGTCAGATCTGCATCTGTAAGATCATCCGCATAACAGATCATAAAATCTTCATCATCGCCTATAAAATCACGGTTGGCAGCTACTGTTCCACCACTGCCAAGCAATGTTTCCTCATAAAATTCCTTCACTACAGGACTAGCTTCTCTCTCATTCCAGTCATGTAGAAAATCCTGCACTTGATTGGCCAGATAATGAGTGTTTACCATAACCTCTGTTATCCCATGCTTCGCAAACAGTCGAAGCCACCATTCCATCACCGGCTTTCCACAAACAGGGATCAGACATTTCGGAGTTGTTTCCGTCAGAGGACGTAATCTTGTACCAAAACCTGCTGCAAGTAAAAATGCTTTCATTTTGCTCCTTCTCCTTTCAGTACGACCGCAACGGTCATGAACAATATTTTTATATCCATGGCAAGCGATCTGTTTTCTACATAGTACAGTTCTAATGCCTGCCGCTTTCCGCTTTCATATGTACTGTCACTTCGCCCATTCACCTGCCAGTAACCTGTCAGCCCGGGCTTTGCAGTCATCAGCAGCTCAAATCCGGCATCTGTGTAGTGATGCCGTTCAGATGCTACTACCGGTCTTGGACCGACAATACTCATATCTCCCCGCAAGATGGTAAAGAGCTGTGGCAGTTCATCTATACTGGTCTTACGAAGAAACCTCCCTATTTTTGTGATACGTGGATCATTTTCCAGTTTGCATTCTGTCTGATATTCTCTGATCTGCTCCGATGTCAGCCACCGCTTCAGATCATCTGCATTCATCACCATCGTGCGGAACTTATACATCTTGTATGTTTTCCCATTCTGCCCCAGGCAAATTCTCTTGTGAATCGCCGGACCTCCGTCACTCAATCTGATAGCAGCCGCTACCGGAAGTGTGATCGGCATTGTCACGAGTAACCCTAAAAAAGAAGCAGTAATGTCAAACAATCTCTTTGTTGCCAGATAGAACCAGCTTTTCTTCTGTGCTGTTCCAACCGTTCTCACTTCTTGCATTTTGTAATTCGCAGTACTTTCTTTTGTCTGCATATTTGTCTGTTTCCATCCTTTCCCTGGTATCTGTCAAACCAGCACTTTTCACATTTCTTTATTCATTTGCCTGCCGGCAGACATATCCTCTTTTAAACCATTGTCAAAAAGTGTACCTTATGCCAAAATCCCTACATCCTTTTCAGGGTTCCAAAAATGATCAGATCAGGACAATATTCCACATATTTTAA
>CAVCYJ010000191.1:4860-6206 GCA_963605995.1 Holdemanella biformis
CTGGCTTTTGCTGCTGCGATTCCTTCTGCCTGCCGTTTTCTGATGTTTTCCCGTTCACTTTGCGCTACAAAGGACAGAATCTGAAGAACCAGATCAGCTATAAATGTTCCCATCAGATCCTTACCCTGTCTGGTATCAAGCAATGGCATATCTAACACACAAATATCAACACCTTTTTCCTGCGTCAACATTCTCCATTGTTCCTGAATTTCCTTATAATTTCGGCCAAGTCGGTCTATGCTCAGAACATAGAGCAGATCTCCTGCTTTCATTTTTCGTATCATTCGTTTATAATTTGGTCTGTCAAAATCCTTTCCCGATTGCTTATCCATATAAACGTTATTTTGTGGTATTTCTTTTTCCCGGAGTGCAAGCAGCTGCCGGTTCTCGTTCTGGTCTGTGCTTGATACCCTCACATAACCAAATGTGTTTGTACTCATATCAGAATTCCTCCATTTCTTCTGGGCCTTTTTATCATTAGTAAAAATATCTGGGCAATCCAGTGCATCATTTTTTAATTAAAAATGGGATGCTGAAAATTCAACATTCTCAGCATCCCATTTATTTTTCTGTTCCAGTAACTTCCCTTAGCAAAAATCAGGAAGAAACCATAGAAAAAGCACCCTGAGGTTTGCTACCCCAAGATGCTTCTGTTACTTTAATACCACTTTATTTTAAATCCATCTCTGCCAGCTGTTCGAACTGGTTTCTTTTCTCATATACGATACCTATCACATACACCACACCGGCATTTTCTTCAATCCAGTAATAGATGATATATCCTCTTACCATCATTTTATGGATCCCCTTGCTGCGCCATGGTTCTTCTGTCAGAGGGTTTCTTTGCGGCATCTCACACAGACTTTTAAGTGCCGTTCGAATATCGTTCACAAATTTTCTGGCGGCTTCCGGATTTAACAACTCATCCTGAATATACTCTGCATAATCTAAAATATGCTTATTTGCCTGTGTGGTTGATCTTACTTCATATTTTTTCATCCAAGTTTCTCCAGAATCTGGTCAAGAGCTTCATCAACTGGCAAACTCTCACCTGACATTGCCTGCTGCAGTCCTGTTTCCATCATCGTATTAAATTCAACGTCTGTCATGGTATCACGTGTTTTTGGCATAACTGGTACCGTAACAGAAAAGGGAATCCCATTTCGTAAAATAACCTGTCTGTACGTCATATTGATAAAAGACGATACAGATACTCCAAGTTTTTCGAGAATGGCCTCTGCCTGTTCTTTTACATCTGCTTCCACACGGACATTCACATTTGCATTTCTTGTTGCCATATCAACACCACCTTTCCTGTTTTCATTGTAGCGTATTGTGTTGCATTT
>CAVCYJ010000192.1:0-6199 GCA_963605995.1 Holdemanella biformis
CGCTTCGCTACTTGCTCATAACCGAATAACTGCTCCGCAGTTTATCAGGAGTGGCTTGTACCACTCCTGATACAAGCAAGTCCCCACCCACTGCTTATTGCTTTCCGCAATTGAAGCAGAGGACTTACTTGATTCGGTTAAAAGTACTATACGAGGAGAAAGAAAGTATTATGGAAAAGTTTAGAGCATTTCTCAAACGTAAAGACATCGAAATATCCATAAAACGATATGGAATCGATGCACTCGGTGCCATGGCTCAGGGACTTTTTTGTTCCCTTCTGATCGGCACGATCATTAACACTCTTGGAACTCAGTTTCACATTTCGTTCCTTACAACTGCTGTTGCTACAGTAAATGATACACAGTATACAGTTGGTTCCCTGGCTTCCGCCATGAGTGGTCCTGCAATGGCTGTCGCAATTGGTTATGCCCTGCATTGTCCCCCACTTGTTTTGTTCTCACTGATCACAGTCGGTTTTGCATCCAATGCCCTTGGTGGTGCGGGCGGTCCGCTGGCAGTATTATTTGTTGCTATTTTTGCCTCTGAAATCGGAAAGGCAGTTTCCAAAGAAACCAAGATTGATATTCTGATCACACCGCTCGTCACGATTGGTGTCGGTGTGGGACTTTCCGCATGGTGGGCTCCGGCACTTGGAAAAGCCGCCATGAAAGTGGGAAGTATCATTATGTGGGCTACCAACCTGCAGCCGTTTTTGATGGGAATTCTGGTATCTGTCTTTGTAGGAATCGCACTGACTCTGCCGATTTCCTCTGCCGCAATCTGCGCGGCCCTTGGACTGACCGGCCTTGCCGGCGGAGCTGCTGTCGCAGGATGCTGTGCACAGATGGTTGGATTCGCAGTGATGTCCTTCCGTGAAAACAAATGGGGCGGACTGGTTTCTCAGGGAATCGGAACTTCCATGCTTCAGATGGGAAATATCGTCAGAAATCCGCGTATCTGGATCGCACCAATCCTGACTTCCGCGATCACAGGTCCGATCGCAACCTGTCTGTTCAAACTTCAGATGAACGGTACTCCGGTTTCCTCCGGTATGGGAACCTGCGGTTTCGTCGGTCAGATTGGTGTTTATACCGGATGGATGAACGATATCGCAGCCGGAACTAAAGCTGCTGTCACAGGATTTGACTGGGCAGGACTTCTGCTGATTTCCTTTGTTCTGCCGGCAATTCTCTGCCCGCTGATCAATAGTCTTCTACGTAAGATCGGATGGGTAAAGGACGGAGATATGACTCTGGCATAATTTTTTTTCAGGTTTATCCATCGGAATTTCCTGTTATATAAAAAAGTTCCCGGCATTGATACAGATGTATTATTCATCAAGCATCAATGCCGGGAACTTTTATTTTATTTCATAACCAGTTACCTTATTCCTCAATCCCATGATCATTTTAATCCCTACGATCATCAGTATCGGAAAAATGAGGGCTGCGAAGATTCCCATTTTGAGATTATCGTTTAATGCACCGGAGATCATTCCCACATAAGTCGGTCCGGAGGCGCAGCCTACATCTCCTGCAAGAGCAAGGAGGGCAAATAATGCGGTTCCACCTCTTTTTACGGATGCGGATGCCATACTGAAAGTTCCCGGCCACATGATTCCGACGGATAAACCGCAGACTGCACAGCCAAGGATTCCAAGTGCCGGAACCGGGATGAATGCGATCATCAGATAGGAGATCATGCAGAGTATTGCGCTGTACTGCATGAAGCGTTCCAGATTGATCCTGTCTCCGAATTTTCCGTAAAAGGCTCTGGAGCTTCCCATAAGGATTGCAAATGCCATAGGTCCAGCCAGATCACCGATAGTTTTGTTAATTCCGAAGCTCTTTTCCGCAAGAGTGGATGCCCACTGGCTGACTGCCTGCTCGCTGGCTCCCGCACAGAGCATCATCAGCATCAGAACCCAGAAGATTTTTTTCTTAAAAAGTTCAGCCATACTCAGACCTTCTTCGCCTTCATCCAGGAGCGGCGCGATCGGTACTTTCAGGAAAAGGATTCCGTTGGCAATCGGGATCAAAGCCCATACAAGTGCCATATATTTCCAGTTCTCAATACCGAAGATCCTGAAAAATAACGTTGATAAAAGTACCACACCCACATGACCCCAGCAATAGAAGGAATGCAGAAGACTCATGGCTTTCTCTTTGTTGTCTGTAGGGCAGGCCTCCACAACCGGGCTTACCAGCACTTCCAACAGTCCTCCGCCGATAGCGTAGATCATAACTGCCAGAAGAAGTCCCCAGAATGGATCTGCGAATACTTCCGGAAGAATTGTAAGTAAGATCAGACCCACTGCTGCCAGAATATGTGCCAGGATCATGGATGCACGATATCCGATCCTGTCTACAAAACCTATGGATGCCAGGTCTACCAGAAGCTGGATCCCGAAGTTAAAGGTTACCAGAAGTGTGATCTTCTGCAATGAAATCCCGTAGCTGCTCTGGAATGTCAGAAACAGCAGCGGAACAAAGTTGTTGACGATTGCCTGTACAATATATCCTATGAAGCAGGCCTGCACAGTTCTGTTATAGTTTGTTTTCATCTGATGTAAAATCTCCCTCCAATCATAACTTAATGGACTCCCGGAATCTTTTTGTGCCTGAGCGTACATACACTATAATGTGCCGGTAAGCTGGTTTTCCTGTAAGCTTATCGGCACATCATAGTGTATCATATGTTTTGTACTTTTTCTTTCAAAATTTTTTGTTTTTGAAGGAAATTTCTATACTATTTTCACTTTTCCTGCGGTTATTGCCCTGTCGTCTCATATGCTTACTTCTTCATCTGTACGAAGCAGCGCAGTCTTTGCAAGGCGGTCAGCCTCTTCGTTATAGTGATTTCCTGTATGGGCGGCTACTTTGCAGAAGGAAATCTGAATCTCTTTTCCGGCTGCCTGCATATGGGCTGCGTATTTACTGGTAAGAGGTGTTTTTGCCCTCCATATGCCTGTCACCCATTTCTCTACACCTTCATAATCATAACGGATCTCTACTGCAGGATAGCCATTCTCTCGGACCCATTTCACAGCATTCATAGCGCCCAACATCTCTCCTGCTACATTTCGGATCGCAACCCCTGCAGGATCACTTCCACTTCCGGATTTACGGATTTCTTCTCCGTCCGGTGTAAGGATCACACAGCCGAATGCGTATCTGTTAATACTCTTCTCGAAGCTTCCATCTACATAGGCAATGACCATATTCTCCGGTACTTCAACTATGCCGGCAGCCTCTTTTTCCTTATCTGCCGATACTGATTTAGCTGTTTTCATCTCCAGAAAAGCTACCGCTTCTTCTCTGTCTGTGAAGCTTTTGAACTCTGCGCCCGAGTATCCGGCAGTTGCTTTCTGACACTCTGCCCAGGTACTGAACAGGCCTGTTTTGTGACCTTTTCTTACTGCATAGATTTTCTTTTTTGCCATATATGATCCCCTGTTATAATTATTTAGTAGTCTACTATCCCGCGAGGTGTTTTGGCATGGAAATGTCAAAATCCCGAGACATACAAGTCTAAATCCCATCGCCGCAGGCGATTTTCAATGGATTTTGACTCGTAACTATGAGGGTAGTGAACAGTTACTCCCTGTTTATCTTTCCATCATGCTGATAGATTCAATTCCCACACTTCCGCCGCGGACAACTTCGATCCTGTGAAATTCTTCTTTAACCAGTTTGACAACTGCATCATTCTTGGTTGCTGTCTGGACAAATTCAAGGAGCAGACTGTCTTTTCCATAGTCAATGACCTTGGCTTTGAAAGTCTCTGCAATCTGAAAAAGTTCTGCCTTGTCTTCTCTGGAACAGTTGAATACTTTGATATAAAGGATTTCTTTCATACGGACAAATATGTCTGTAAAGTCAATGACCTTAATAACTTCAACCATACGGTTTAACTGTTTCTTGATCTGCTCGAAGGTTTCGTCATCACTGACTGTAGCGATAGTCATTCTTGATACTGTCGGGTCTTCTGTGGTTCCTACTGTGAGGCTGTCAAGGTTGTAGCTTTTTCCGGAGAAAAGTCCGGAAATCTTTGACAGAACACCTACCTGGTTCTCAACATAGAGAGAAATCCATCTCTTTTTCATTCCTTTATCCATAATAATGCTCTAACCTCCTGCTTAACAATCCATGATCATATCTTCCAGAGTTCCGCCTGGTTTGATCATCGGATAAACCATTTCCTCAGGGTCAATGATAAATTCAATTACTGTAGGTGCTTTTGTATTTTTCTTAGCTTCCTCAAAGGCTGCTGCGATTTCTTCTTTCTTTGTGACGCGGATTCCTTTGGCCCTGTAGCTCTCTGCAAGTTTGATGAAGTCCGGTGTGTACTGCGGATATTCCATGCCTTCTGTACGACGGGAAAGTGCTCCGGCGCGCAGGTTTGTCATGGCATAGCGTTTGCCGTAGAAAAGTTTCTGCCACTGGCGTACCATTCCGAGGTATTCGTTGTTAAAGATGCAGAGGATCACCGGAAGTTCTTCGAGAACTGCAGTTGCAAGTTCCTGAATATTCATCTGGACACCGCCGTCACCGGAGATTACGATAACCGGTCTGTCCGGATTTCCGATCTTGGCTCCGATTCCTCCCGGAAGTCCATAGCCCATAGTTCCCAGACCGCCAGACATGATCATCTGTTTGCCTTCTGTTATTTCTGCAAACTGGGAAACGAGCATCTGATGCTGGCCTACGTCTGTGACGATGATACTGTTATCGAACCGGGTGTTGATTTCTTTCAGGATGTCCATTGGGCTTAAAACATCATTCGGACGCATTTTAAGCGGATGTTCTTCTTTCCATTCTCTGATCTGGTGAAGCCATTTGCCGGTGGCGCATTCCTGTACGTATTCGTTCATCTTTGTGATGGCTTCTTTTGCATCTGCAACGATTGGGATATCCACCTGGATGTTTCGGGAAATGGATGCTGTGTCGATGTCAATGTGGACAATCTGTGCTTTTGGTGCAAACTCGTGGAGTTTTCCTGTGATTCTGTCGTTGAAACGGGTTCCGATGGAGAAAAGCACGTCGCAGTTGCTGACTGCCATATTTGCTGCATAAGCTCCATGCATACCGAGGTTTCCGACGAAAAGCGGATGGTCTGTCGGGATGGCACCTTTTCCCATGATCGTTGTGACAACCGGGATGTTTGTTTTTTCTACTACTTCACGGAAGATTTCGTGAGCGCGGGAGATTACCACTCCGCCGCCTGCAAGGAATAACGGGCGTTTTGCTTTATGTAAGAGCTTGATCGCACGTTTGAGCTGGCCGATATGGACATCTGTGTTTGGTTTGTAGCCACGGATGTTGACGTTCTTCGGGTATTCTGCGCTGCCGAGTTCTGCCATGACGTCTTTTGGGAGGTCAATGAGAACCGGACCCGGACGGCCGGTGCGGGCGATGTAGAATGCTTCTTTGATGATGCGTCCGAGGTCTTCGCGTCTGCGGACGGTTACACCATATTTGGTGATGCTGCGGGTGATGCCTACGATGTCTACTTCCTGGAATGCATCGTTTCCGATCAAGTGACGGGCTACCTGTCCGGTGAAGCATACGAGTGGAACGCTGTCGTAGTTGGCGGTCGCAAGTCCTGTTACAAGGTTGGTTGCTCCGGGACCGCTGGTCACAAGGCATACACCGACTTTGCCGGTGGTTCTTGCGTATGCATCGGCTTCGTGGACGAGGGCCTGTTCGTGTCGTGGGAGGATGATTTTTACATCGTTTTGTTTGTAGAGTTCATCGCTGATGTCGATGGTACAGGCACCAGGGTAGCCGAAGAGGTATTCTACGCCTTCTTCTTTTAAGGCTTTGACTAAGAGTTTGTTGCCGGATATTTGTTTCATGTGTTTGGGACCTCCTTTTAGTGAATAGGGGACGCTCGGGAATTTATTTGTTTTCGGGTGCGGTTTCGGAGTCTAGGAACTCTAAGTGTTACTACGACTCCTGCAAATGCACCCGAAAACAAATAAATTCCCGAGCTGCGTATTGACAAACAAGAAAGAATCATGCTTTTCAGGATTCTCCGCTGCAGTGTGATCCTGCCCGAAGAACTGTTTATGCCACAGGAACATTACGGAGTAATGTTCTATGATATAAAAAAGCCCCGGGCTGTTTGCCCAGGGCGAAAACGTTTCCGCGGTACCACCTGATTTCAGAGTCTTGCTCTGCACTTTGTCAGTACTGA
>CAVCYJ010000193.1:0-6190 GCA_963605995.1 Holdemanella biformis
CACCACCGATAACGCAGGCTGCGATAACATCCATCTCACCGCCGTACTGCATATCCGGCATGGCTGATGCATAAACAGAAACCTGAAGCGCACCACCGAGACCTGCAAGGATACCCATGATCACATATACCAGAAGTTTGATATTCTTTACATTGATCCCGGAAACCTCTGCCGCACTTGCATTACTTCCTACCGCATAGATCTTACGTCCTGTTCTGGTCCATTTCATAAACCAGAAGAAGAATACATAGCAGATAATGATGACCCAGAGAACATTATTCAGTCCCAGGAACTTTGTTGTTGCAAAATTCTTGAAGTTTCCAAGTGCTGCCGCACCTGCCCATTCACCACCATTGGAAATCAGGTATCCCATTGCACGGTATACATACATGAAGCCCATGGTTGCGATGATCGGAGGAACGTCTGCTCTGGAGATTACCAGACCTACGACTGCTCCGCAGGCTGCACCGATCGCAATTGCGATCACGAATGCCAGAAATGTATTTGAGATATGCTCATATTTCAGAAGCATACCAATTGCCATACCTGATAATGCAAGTGTTGACATGATAGAAATATCAATACCGCCAACAAGCATAACGCCCAGCATACCAAGTGACATAACAAGTGTTACTGCATTATTCTTCAGAAGCTCTGTAATAGATTTCCATGTCAGGAATGACGGACTGATCACCGTTACTACTGCACACAGCAGAATCAGGATAACAGCCAGCAGTGCCTCACGAGAGCCTGTGATTTTCTTTAAAACGGATTTCTTTTCCATCATTTCGCTGCCCCCTCTCCTGAATTGTGGCTTTTCTCCATTGCCAGTTCAAGGATTCTCTCCTGTGTTGCCTCTTCTTTTGAAAGTTCACCGGTCTTACGGCCGTTGCACATTACAATGATCCTATCAGACATACCCAGGATTTCAGGCATTTCAGAGGAAATAAGAATAATCGCATATCCTTTCATGGCAAGATCACCCATGATCGCATAAATCTCGGCTTTTGCACCAACGTCTACACCTTTGGTCGGCTCATCCATGATAACAACTTTCATTTCCTGGCTTAATGCCTTGGCAACTACTACTTTCTGCTGATTACCACCTGACAGAGAACTTGCCGGCTGAAAAATATCCACAGCCTTTGTATCTACTTCTTCGAGAAGTCTCTTTGCCAGATCTCTCTCTTCTTTTTCGTTTGCCAGACCACTCTTTGCATATTTGCTGATAGTCGGAAGTGTAACATTTCTTCCAAGTCCCCAGCTCATGATCAGACCTTCTTTCTGACGGTCCTCAGGAAGAAGAATGATTCCTTTCTCCATTGCATCAGACGGCTGTTTGATATGGATTTCCTGGCCTTCCAGGTAAACCCTGCCTTCATCCGGTCTGGTGATTCCACAGACACTCTCCATAACCTCCGTACGTCCTGCGCCGACCAGACCTGTCAGACCTACGATCTCGCCTGCATGAACATTCAGGGAAACATTTTTGAAATAACCGGTTCTGGAAAGTCCCTCTATACGAAGCATTTCTTCGCCGATCTTTACCTCCGGTTTCGGGAAGAGGTCTTTGATCTCACGTCCTACCATGGCTTTGATCAGGTCTGCATTTGTGATGCCGTCTACATCGTAAGTTCCGATGTACTGAGAATCACGGAATACGGTAACTCTTGAAGCCAGCCGATACATATCTTCAAAACGATGAGAGATAAAGATAATGGAAACTCCCTCTTCTTTTAATTTATCTACGATTCTGTAAAGCTCTTCAGATTCTCTTCTTGTAAGCGAAGCTGTAGGCTCATCGAGGATAACGATCTTTGCATGGGTGGAAAGTGCTTTTGCAATTTCTACCATCTGCTGCTGTGCCACACTTAAGGTTCCCATCTCTGCTGTCGCGTCAAAGTCTGCATTCAGCTGCTTCAGAAGCTTGTTTGCCTCTTCATTCATAGCTTTCCACTGGATCATTTTGTGTTTGATGATCTCATGGCCCATGAAAATATTCTCTGCCACAGACAGATGCGGATAAGATGTCGGATGCTGATAAACGGCTGCGATTCCTGCTGCCTGTGCATCTTTTGGTCCCTTGAAGTCTACTTTCTCACCGAAAAGATACATCTCT
Organism: Holdemanella biformis; assembly: GCA_963605995.1. Classification (GTDB taxonomy): domain Bacteria; phylum Bacillota; class Clostridia; order Lachnospirales; family Lachnospiraceae; genus Blautia_A. Next base: position 2,120 of record CAVCYJ010000193.1, read on the forward strand.
CCTTCTTCAGCCTTATGTACACCGGTGATAACCTTGATAAAAGTAGATTTACCTGCACCGTTTTCGCCCATCAGTGCATGAACTTCACCGGGTTTTAACTGAAACTGAACATTGTTTAATGCCTTCACGCCCGGGAAAATCTTAGTGATGCCTTTTAACTCAAGAACATATTCAGACACGGTTTTGATTCCTCCCTTTCTTAATGTAGCTTTATCATACCATTGGTGATTTTATTTGGTAATGGGAAAATATTTGGAATCAGGGTAAAATATTTTCCTGTTCTTCTCATTCATAATGCACAAAAGATATTTTATTGTACTCTCGTCTTTCATGCATTTTTGTGTTAAAATAGATGACAGATACATATTTTTATATGTTTTTTTACCGAAATAACTATAAGGCACTCTCCCTGAAGCTTTCTGTGTCTGATTTTTAAGAAAACCGGAAAGATTACGAGAATATATAAAGAACACAATGGAGAATAGATATGAAATTACTTATTGTAGATGACGAGGAGCTTACACGTACGGGTGTGATTTCCTCGATTGACTGGAAAGCCCTCGGAATTGAAGAAGTCCTTCAGGCTGATGATGGGATAAATGGTCTGAAAATGGCCAGAAAATACCGTCCCGAGATCATCCTCTGTGATGTAAGGATGCCCCGGATGACCGGAATTGCCATGCTTGAGAAGCTTGAAACTATCCTGCCGGATTCTGTTCCTATTTTTATGAGCGGATATTCAGACAAGGAATATCTGAAGGCGGCGATCAAGTTAAAGGCTGTCAGCTATATTGAGAAGCCACTGAATCCTTCCGAGATCCGTGATGCTGTCCTTGAAGCCATACAGCTTTATCTGGAGAAAGTCCGTTCTCACAGGGGAGCGGCACTGCAGTCTGCAGAAACAGCCTCCCGCCTGGCCCAGCTGCTCACTGTTCCCAACAGAAACTCTGCCCCGGAAATCCGACAGCTGGCGGCTGAGCTTTCTCTTCCCTGCGGTTCCGGCACTCATGTCACCTGTGTGATGATCCGTCTTCGTACAGTTCCTGAGTTCATCGAGCCTTCTCCGAAGAAAATTTACCAGAACTTCCATAAGCTTTTATCTCACTATCATGCAGACTGTGTATTCGTTGCCAAGAAGCTGCAATATCTGGTTTATTTTGTTTTTACCTCTGATATTGTCTCTTCGGCACTCGCTCATACCATGGAAGAATTTCTGTGTGAACAGTTTCATGATTATGACGAACATTTTATTACAGTCGGTGAGAGCTTTGCAGGTATTTCCCGCGCTTATCAGGCTTATACTTCTGCCGTCCTCCTGCTTGAAAGCAGCTTTTTCTTTCCTGTAAATTCTTATCTGACCGCCGAAAACATGAAAGAACTGCCGGTGCAGATCAGCGAGGATACTTCTGCTGCTGCCGATGCCCTGTTCTCAGAGGCACTTTCCTCTCAGAATCATTCAAAGTGTCAGGAACTTCTGGACAAACTCCGGTATCTGTATGAACAGAACACTCATGTGCTGCCGGATCAGACAAGAGATCTTTATTACAAGCTTTTCATCGCACTCGAAAATACCAGAAAACAGCAGCAGCTTTCGACGGCTTCCCATACCTCTGTCAGTATGGTTTCTTTTCTTGAAGGATGCTTTACTTTTGATGAGCTTCACAGTGCTCTTGTAAGACAGACGGATATCTATTTCGAGGATCTGCAGACTCTGGTTCCGGAAAACTCTACCATATTTATGATCCGGGATTATATCAGCAAAAATTACAGCAATGACAAGCTTTCCGTCAAGGATATCAGTGCCCATGTTTTTCTGTCGGCTTCTTATGTATGTACATTTTTCAAAAATGAAACAGGACAGACTCTGAATCAGTATCTGACAGAATACCGGATGGAAAAAGCCAAAAATCTGCTGGCAGATCCCAGATATAAAATTTCTGATATCTCATCCAGAGTCGGCTACAGTGACGGCAATTATTTTGGAAAAAGCTTCAGGAAATATACGGGGCTTTCTCCTTCTGAATACAGAGAAAAACTGAACTGACAAAGGAGTCCCGGCTATGATATCTACCAGAAAAAACAGACTTTCGGAATGGTACGGCGATCTGAAGCTTCAGTCAAAATTCACCCTTGCCCTGACACTCATCGTCATCATCCCGGCAATACTTGTTGCTGTATTCTTTTACAGCAGGCTCTATGATATGGTTGTTTCCAATACGATCCGTAAGGAACAGGAAATTTCATCAAAAACGGCACCTCTCATAGAGGATACTGTCAGCCAGGTGACCGATGCTTATGACGAACTCGCTTCCCTTGCGCTGTTTAAGACACTTTTTCACAATCCGGTCAGCACTCCCCTGACTCATCTGACACACACAAAAAATGCTGAGGATTTTCGCAGTGGTGTCTCTGCTATCGCAGATCAGGACCCGGTAAACGCTATCCGGATTTATCTTGACGTTCCGGCTTCCCGGAACAGCCTGTTTGTCAGTGAAAATACCAGAGATATTTTTCTTCCTGTATCCCGGGCAAGAGGAACTTACTGGTATGGTATTTTTCAGGGAAGCCATGTGACAGAATTATTCTGTCCGCCCTTTTATCTGGGTTCCAGGGAAAAGTCAGATTTCGGAGATCTTGCTTATATCCGAAAAATATCTGTCAATTATTATAATGAAGTTTTTGATGCCTATGTTGTCCTGTATTATTCCAGCTCTTCTTTTGAAAAAATACTCGCAGATAATCTGGCATTATCCGGCAGTGTTTCCTATATCATCAACGACAGAAACAGTACGGTAGCCTCTTCTGATAATTCTCTCTCAGGTATTTACTGGCTTGATTATGACAGTATTGAAGATTCCTTCATGTCATCAAACAATTTCGTAGAGCAGAATATTCTCGGCGAAACTGTCTATGCCGGATTTTACAGCATTACAAAGCCCAAATGGTACATGGTCACGATTCTTCCGTCCAGACCGCTTATCAGTCAGAGTAACCAGATCATCCTGCAGCTTCTGGCAATTTATCTGGCTTTTCTGATACTCGCCATTATCCTTGCCAATCTCCTGGCCCGTTCTATCACCAATCGTCTTTCTTCTGTGATCATGCAGATGAAAAAAGTCCGCCAGGGTCCTCCGGTGCCAATGGAAAGTCCCGTTGCCCATGATGAGATCGGTGATCTGATCGACACCTACAACTATATGACCAGAAAGATGAATGAACTGATCCGGAAACAGATAAAATCTGCCGAGGATCTTCGCATTGCGGAGTTCAATTCACTTCAGGCTCAGATCAATCCACATTTTCTGTACAATACCATGGATATGATCAACTGGCTGGCACTGCAGGGACACACCAGCAAGGTAAGTGAGGCCGTACAGAATCTCTCCAGATTCTATAAGCTGACACTGAGCCGCAAAAAAGGAATCTCTACGATTGAACGTGAAGAGGAACACATTTCCATCTATATCAGTCTCCAGAATATGCGTTACCACGACAGCATTGATTTCATTTCTGATATTCCTGATGAACTGATGGAATACCAGATTCCAAAGCTGACTCTCCAGCCGGTTGTAGAAAACGCGATCCTTCACGGTATTCTGGAAAAGGAAAATAAGTCCGGCACCATCGTACTGACCGGATGGCTGGAAGAATCCGATGTCGTGCTGCTGATCTCAGATGACGGTATTGGGATTTCTCCGGAAAAAATGCCGACAATCCTCTCCGGAACAGGTCAGAGCAGTTCCGGTGGAACCAATATTGCAGTCTATAATACGCACCGCAGACTTCAGATCCTGTATGGTTCCGGCTATGGTCTGACCTACACCAGCACTCCCGGCCAAGGAACCGAAGTACAGATCCGCATCCCCGCAAAAAAGGAATCCTGAAACAGCTCAGGATTCCTTTTTGACGTTTGAATATGTGTTTTGAATATGTATTCTCAATATAGATTATGGAGTTCTGCGGCTGCCCGGTATACTGTCGTCAGCTGCAAATTTTATTATCTTGTAACGATCTCCACAGGTACGTTAAAGATTTTTGCAACCTTGAGGATCGTATCAATGTGTCTTCCTG
>CAVCYJ010000194.1:0-6179 GCA_963605995.1 Holdemanella biformis
AAGATTTAACAGTTTTATAGAAAAATGGATGGCACTGGTAACACCGACCTGTCTGATACTGGGGGTATGTTTTCCGGATATTGCACGGCATGGTCTGACGTATGTGCCGGTCGTGTTTGCTTTTATAACATTTACCGGAGCATTGAAATCCAGATTTGAAGATGTGACGAATGTCTTCAGGCATCCGGGGTCATTGCTTGCGATCATGTTTCTTCTGCATGTGGTGATCCCGGTGGCAGCCTGTGGTGTCGGACATCTTTTCTTCAGTGATAATATGGATCTGATCACCGGTATGGTGCTGGAGTTTGCAGTTCCGGCGGCAGTGGTAAGCCTGATGTGGGTGACTATCTATGAAGGTAACAGCCCGCTGTCACTGTCACTGGTGATAACGGACACAGTGCTGGCTCCATTTCTTATTCCGGTGACTCTGCGGATATTGTTGGGGTCTTCTGTAACAATGGATCCGACGAAAATGATGCGGGAACTGATCTTTATGGTGGCTTTGCCGGCAGTGGCAGCAATGGTGCTTAACCGGCTTACAGATGGAAAAACGATGGAAATATGGCCCGGAAAACTGGCACCGTTTTCCAAGCTGGCGCTGATATTTGTGGTAACATCCAATTCTTCCAAGGTTGCACCGTATATCCGGGATATGAATATGCAGAGAGTAAAGGTTGCGCTTACAATTCTGATCCTGGCTGCGTCAGGATATCTGCTGGGGTGGATCGCAGCCCGTATATTCAGAGAGGATCGCAGGACTGCGATTTCCATGATGTATGGAGCGGGGATGCGAAATATCAGTGCGGGAGCAGTCATAGCGGCATCATATTTTCCGGGAGAGGTAATGTTTCCGGTTATGATCGGAACACTGTTCCAGCAGGTGCTTGCGGCATTGTTTGGAAAATTAATGATCGGATCGGAGAAAGAAGAATAAAAAAGAATAAAAAAGAATCCTGTCTGCAGGATTCTTTTTTTGTGGAGCTGTCTCAGGTATCAGAGGTTCCGGTCTGAGCGGCTTCTGAGTTTTCTGTATATTTTTTCAGCTCTTTGTAGCAGTATTTGATGATCTCTTTACGGGTGATGATGCCGATAAAGTATCCCTGATCATCTACAACGGGAACGAAATTCTGGTTGATCGCCTTGTCAAGCAGATCTTCCATGTCGGAATCTGCGTGAACAGCTTTATAAGTTGCCCTGCGTGGAACTGCCATGATAGAGACGCTCTCGGCAGCTTTGAGATCAGAGACATTCAATATCTTCATTCCCCAGAGCAGATCCCCCTCGGAAATGGTTCCCTTATATTTTCCGTCCAGGCTCAGAAGAGGGATACAGGAGAATTTTCTGTGTTCCATTTTCTCAAGAGTCTGGCGAAGAGTTTCATCTTCAAAGATGTATGCTACATCACTTTTGGGTGTTAAAAAAAATAAAATATTCATTTTTGCATTTTCCCCGCTACAGTACCAACAGGCGGATTTCTGAGAAATTACTCAGAATATCAGCTTACCGATACCGTACATTTATCTACGGATATGACTGCCTATTCAGAGATATCCGCTTTATTGCCTGAGCGGATAAAAGTATCCGCCCTGTTACAGAAGCTGGACGCCCCTGGCGCTGGCTTCTCTGATTACCTCTTCCGGCCACAGGGAAGCATGTACTTCACCGATGTGTGCTTTTCTGAGGAAGAACATACAGATACGTGACTGTCCGATACCACCACCGATGGTGTAAGGCAGTTCTCTGTTCAGAATCGCTTTCTGGAAAGGAAGTTCACGTCTGTTATCGCAGCCTGCAGCGGTGAGCTGGCTGTCAAGAGAGTCTTCGTCGACACGGATTCCCATGGAAGAGAGCTCCAGTGCAATATCAAGAACCGGGTAGTAGACAAGGATATCCCCGTTTAACTCCCAATCGTCATAGTCCGGTGCACGTCCGTCATGGCGTTCTCCGTTACTGAGCGTTTTGCCGACCTGCATAAGGAAGACTGCGCCTTTCTCTTTAACAATTTTGTATTCACGTTCCTTTGGAGTAAGGTCCGGATACATGTCAACCAGTTCCTGCGTGCTGACGAATGCGATCTCTCTTGGAAGGATGTCTTCAATGTAATCGTACTGAACAGCCATGTACTTCTCGGTTTTGCGAAGAACGCTGTAGATCGCGCGGACTGTGGAAACAAGTGTGTCCATGCTGCGCTCTTCTTTGCTGATGATCTTTTCCCAGTCCCACTGATCCACATAGACGGAGTGGATATTGTCCAGATCTTCATCTCTTCGGATTGCGATCATGTCTGTATAAAGACCTTCGCCGTGCGCAAAGCCGTATTTCTGCAAAGCGTATCTCTTCCATTTGGCAAGAGAGTGTACAATTTCGGCATTCTCAGGCTGACCTTTGATATCAAAGCTTACAGGACGTTCCACACCGTTTAAGTTATCGTTCAGACCAGATGAGGGATTCACGAAAACAGGAGCGGAAACACGAAGCAGATTCAGCCGCTGGGACAGTGTCTGCTGAAAGAAGTCTTTCACAGTCTTAATGGCAATCTGGGTATCATGAAGATTTAAAGAAGACTGATAACCATCAGGAATTTTAATCTGTTCCATTATTGGATTCCTCCTACAATTTCTGTATTTGCATATTCCGTAATTGAATATCCATTAATCTTTTCCTACGCTATTATAACAGGAAACCGGATGTTTAGCAATTTATACATGACAGGTTTGGACGAAATGTAAAATATTTTTTTTCCCCTTTCTTTTTGCCATGGACTGTGATATACTTGATAACCGTACCACATATAGGATAAATTGTGGACAATAAAAGAAAATAATACTATATATTGTATATAGGAGCTGAAGGTATGATATATGTAATTAAGAAAGACGGTACAAAAGAAGAGTTTAATTCCAGAAAAATTGTAGCGGCGGTGAATAAATCGGCAGCCAGAATCTTATATAAGTTTTCTGACAGGGAAAAAGAATTCATCTGTCGGTTTGCGGAGGAGCATGCCGCATCCCTGGGGAAGAATGAGATAGAAATCCAGGAAATGCATAATATTGTGGAAGGTGCGCTTGAGAGAGTGAATCCGGCAGTCGCCAAGAGCTACCGTGATTACAGAAATTACAAGCTTGACTTTATCCATATGATGGATGATGTTTATACGAAGAGCCAGGCGATTCGTTACATTGGTGATAAGAGCAATGCCAACACGGACAGCGCCCTGGTCGCAACCAAGCGAAGCCTGATTTTTAATGAACTGAACAAGGAACTTTACCGTAAATTTTTTATGAACCGTAATGAACTTCAGGCATGTAAGGATGGCTATATTTATATCCATGACCAGTCGGCACGGCTGGATACCATGAACTGCTGTCTTTTTGATGTGGCATCTGTACTCAGAGGCGGTTTTGAAATGGGAAATGTCTGGTATAATGAACCCAAAACACTGGATACGGCATTTGACGTCATGGGAGATATTATCCTGAGTACGGCGGCACAGCAGTATGGCGGATTTACGGTACCGGAAGTAGATAAGATCCTTGCTCCGTATGCACAGAAGAGCTATGATAAATATATTAAAGAATTTCTGAAATATGCAGATGAGAACTGGGAAGGACGGGAGGAACGTGCTATCGAATATGCACTTGATAAAGTGCGCAGAGAATTTGACCAGGGCTGGCAAGGTATTGAATATAAGCTGAATACAGTCGGTTCATCCAGGGGAGATTATCCATTCGTAACAGTAACTCTTGGCCTGGGAACAGGCAGATTTGAGAAGATGGCAAGCATTTCACTTCTTGAGGTACACAAAGGAGGACAGGGCAGGGAAGGCCGCAAGAAACCGGTGCTTTTCCCGAAGATCGTGTTTCTCTATGATGAAAACATCCATGGAAAAGGCAAATGCAGTGAGGATGTGTTTGAGGCAGGAGTTGACTGTTCTGCAAAGACCATGTATCCGGACTGGCTGTCTATGTCGGGAAAGGGTTATATTGCCAGTATGTACAAGCAGTATGGAAAAGTGATCAGCCCGATGGGCTGCCGGGCATTTTTAAGTCCATGGTACGAAAGAGGAGGGATGCATCCGGCAGATGATAAGGATGTGCCGGTGTTTGTCGGACGTTTTAACATCGGTGCGGTAAGTCTTCACCTTCCGATGATCCTGGCAAAAGCCAGAGCCGAAAGCAGAGATTTCTATGAGGTGCTGGATTTTTATCTGGAGATGATCCGCAATCTTCATATCCGAACTTATGATTATCTGGGACAGATGCGTGCATCTACCAACCCGCTGGCATATTGCGAAGGTGGTTTTTACGGGGGACATCTGAAGCCGAATGAGAAGATTGGAAAACTCCTGAAGCCAATGACTGCCTCCTTTGGAATCACAGCTCTAAATGAACTTCAGGAACTTTACAATGGCAGGTCTATTGCTGAAGACGGACAGTTTGCGCTGGAGATTCTGAAGTATATTAACAAGAAGGTAAATGAATTTAAAGAACAGGACGGTTATCTGTATGCAATCTACGGAACTCCGGCGGAGAGTCTCTGCGGACTCCAGGTTGAACAGTTCCGCAAGATGTACGGAATTGTAAAAGGTGTTTCTGACCGTCCTTATGTAAGCAACAGTTTTCACTGTCATGTAACGGAAGATGTTACTCCGATTGAAAAACAGGATCTGGAAGGACGTTTCTGGGAACTGTGCAATGGCGGAAAGATCCAGTATGTACGTTATCCGATCGATTACAACCGTGAAGCAATCCGTACACTGATCCGCAGGGCAATGTCTCTGGGATATTATGAGGGCGTGAACCTTTCACTTGCTTATTGTGATGACTGCGGGCATGAGGAACTGGAGATGGATATATGCCCGGTATGCGGTTCCAGAAATCTTACCAAGATTGACCGTATGAACGGATATCTTTCTTACAGCCGTGTGCATGGTGATACACGACTGAATGAGGCGAAGATGGCAGAAATCGCAGAACGTAAATCCATGTAGGAAAAAGGTATTTTCTGAATGCAGTAAAAAAGAACCGGTCGTACCAAAAAAGCTGTACGCTCCGGTTCTTTTGAGTTTCACGGGAATTATTTAATAATAGTACCGGTTTTTTCGAAATATCCATCTCTGGCATGTGGAATGTCTGTGATGATGGTTCGGCGGTTTTCGCCTTTTTCGATGAATGAAATGCCGGCTTCAAATTTTGGAAGCATGGAACCTGATGCAAACTGATTCTCGGCCATATATTTTTTGGCTTCGTCTACAGAGATGGAGTCCAGATACTCTTCATTGGCTTTGCCATAGTTCAGGCTTACCTTTTCCACGCTTGTAAGGATCAGTAGAGTGTCTGCCTGCAACTCCTGGGCAAGAAGTCCGCTGGCCAGGTCTTTTTCGATAATGGCACTTGCACCGTTGAGATCAATTCCCTGTTCCATAACCGGGATTCCGCCGCCGCCTGCAGCGATTACTATCTGACCTACGTCAACAAGAGTACGGATAGTTTCAAGTTCTACGATCTTCTGCGGTTTCGGTGCAGCGACGATTCTTTTATAGGTTCCGTCTGCAAGCTTTGTAACAAAGTTTCCTTTGTGTTCCTCAGCTTCCGCTTCTTCTTCTGTAAGTACACGTCCGATAATCTTTTCCGGTTCTGCGAATGCATCATCATACGGATCGATTACCACCTGAGTAAGGATGGTTGCCACCGGTTTGTAAATACCACGGGAAATCAGTTCAGCGCGGATCGCAGTCTGGAGATCATATCCGATATAACCCTGACTCATGGCTGAACATACGGACATAGGTGCGAAAGTGTAGTCCGGATGTGCTTTTCCGAATTCATTCATGGCTGTGTGGATCATCCCGACCTGTGGACCATTACTGTGTGAGACTACTACACGGTTTCCTGCTTCTACAAGGTCTGCAATTGCTTTGGCTGCACTCTTTGCAGCAACTTTCTGTTCGGGTAAGGTGGTTCCTAATGCTCTGTGACCCAGTGCAACTACTGTAATTTTTTCGCTCATGGGAAATACCTCGATTCTTTCATATTGGTAGAAATATTTTGTATTAATATCCGGCAACTGTTCAATACCTTTACAGTTACAAATGATGTTACGGTTCACTTTGTGTCCGGTAACTAATGTTTACATTATAAAAGACTGTCGGAGGAATTGCAATAGGAACATTGAGATAA
>CAVCYJ010000195.1:0-6164 GCA_963605995.1 Holdemanella biformis
GGATTGGAGAGATATGGGATGAAGTTTGCACATATTGCGGATCTGCATATTGGAAAAAGAGTGCATGATTTTTCTATGCTGGAGGACCAGAAGTATATTCTGGATCAGATGCTTGGAATTTTTAAAGAACAGAAGGTGGATGGTGTCCTGATCGCAGGGGATGTTTATGATAAGACAGTGCCGTCAGCGGAGGCAGTGCAGCTGTTTGATGAGTTTATTACGCGGCTGGCGAAAGAGAAGATTCCGGTTTATATGATCAGTGGAAATCATGATTCGGCGGAGAGACTTTCTTTTGGGGCAAAGCTGTTTGAGAGCAGTGATATTTTTATTTCGCAGGTTTATGATGGAAAAATGAAAAGGATTACATTAAAAGATCAGTATGGATCGGTATCAGTATATCTTTTGCCATTTCTGAAACCGGCGACGGTGCGCCATGCGCTGCAGAGGGATGATATCAATACCTATGAGGAAGGCGTTGAGGCTGCCCTGCAGGAGTGTGAGGTTGATACGGCACAGAGGAACATTCTGGTGGCGCATCAGTTTGTGACAGGCGCGGACAGGAGTGATTCAGAAGAAATGTCGGTGGGCGGTCTTGATAATGTCAGTGCAGAAGTGTTTGAAGATTTTGATTATGTGGCACTGGGGCATATCCACAGACCGCAGAAGATGAGCAGAGAGACTTTGCGCTACAGTGGGACTCCGCTGAAATATTCTTTTTCGGAAGCAGATCATAAGAAATCGGTAACGATCGTGGAACTTCTGGAAAAGGGAAATGTGGAGATCCATACGGTTCCTCTGGTTCCGAGACGGGATATGCGTAAGCTGAGGGGAACTTATATGGAAGTGACAGCGAAGGATAGCTATACCGCAGAGAATAAGATGGATTATCTGCAGATCACTCTGACTGATGAGGAAGATGTGCCGGGTGCACTGCAAAAGCTCCGTACGGTTTATCCGAATCTGATGCGGCTGGAATATGATAATAAAAGAACACGGGAAAACCGGGAGGTTCAGGCGGTGGAGGCTCAGGAGCAGAAGTCGGAGCTGGAACTGTTTGAGGAGTTTTATGAATTGCTGAATAATGAACCGATGAAAGACGAGCAGACAGAGTTTGTGGAGAATCTGCTCCGGGAGCTGAAGGAGGCGCGTGTATGAAGCCGATAAAGCTGACATTATCTGCATTTGGTCCGTATGCAGATGAGACGATGATTGATTTTACCCGGCTTGGCGGTCAGGGCCTTTTTCTGGTGACCGGAGATACAGGCGCGGGAAAGACGACAATTTTTGACGGAATTACGTTTGCATTGTACGGAGAGACCAGCGGAGGAGTCCGGGAGGCATCCATGCTCAGGAGCAAGTATGCGAAGCCGGAGACTCCTACTTATGCGGAATATATTTTTGAATATAAAGACAGTGTGTATACAGTGAAGAGAAGCCCGGATTATGAGCGCCCGAAGGCCAGAGGGACAGGAATGACCACACAGAAGGGGGAGGCTCTGCTTACTTTTTCGGATGGGAAAGCTCCGGTAACAAAGCTGAAAGAAGTGAATCAGGCGATTACTGAACTGATCGGGCTGGATATGAAACAGTTTACACAGATCGCGATGATCGCCCAGGGAGATTTCAGAAAATTACTTCTGGCTGATACAGAGGAACGCAGCAATATTTTCAGAAAGCTTTTTCATACGGATATTTATAAGGTGATTCAGGAGAAACTGAAATTTGAAGCCGGCGGTCTGGACAAAGCATATAAAGAATTACTCCGAAGTATCCGTCAGTATACAGAGCAGGTCAGATATCCTTTGGAGGATCCGTTGGGACAGCAATGGGCATTGATGGAAAAGAACGGTTTTGAGGGGAATCTGGAAGAAGGTCTGGAGATCCTGGAGCAGTTTCTGAAGGCGGACAGGGATACATGGAAAGCTTTAAATAAACAGATAAAGGAAAATGATGAAAAGCTTGACAAAGTGAACCAGCTTCTGGGAAAGGTTCATAAAGAGGCAGATGCAAAGGCCAGAAAAGAGAAACTTCTGGAGGAGAAGGAACTACTGTTTCCGCAGCTTGAGCAGGCGCAAAAAGATTTTGAGAATGCGGCAGCGGAACCGGAGGAAATCCAGAGGCTGATGCTTTCCATTCAGAAAGAAAAAGAGAATCTGGACCGTTATACGAGACTGGAAAAACTGATTAAAGAGACAGCAGATGCTTCTGCACAGATGGAGAAGCTGAAAACAGAGAGTGCGAAGCTTCAGGATTGTCAGAAGGAAACAAAAGCTGTACTGGAGAAGAAACAGGAAGAATATCAGAAAATAAATCGTACAGAGAAAGAAAAAGCGGAAACAGATTTTCAAAAAGAGAAGATAGATAATCTCTATGAAGGTATTTATAAAAATTGCGGCAATCTGGAATTTCTTCTGGTTAAAATCCGGGATTTGGAAATACAGTCTGTGGAAGTGGAAAAGCAATCTGAGCAGATGAAAAAAAATCTGACGGAATTAGAAGATAAGCTTAATGCCGGAAGTGACCTTGAGACCAGGGAAAACAGTCTGAACACACGCTTGCAGCAGATACAGAAAATGAAAGATCAGCAGCAGCGATGCCGGAATCTGAAAGAAGAGGCAGACAGCAAAAGAGACGCATATCTGACTGCTTTCGGGAAACGGACAGAGATAAAAGAGATCCTGGACAGAATGGAGCAGGCTTATCTGGATGCCCAGGCGGGAGTACTGGCGGCAGACCTTCAGGAGGGAATTCCATGTCCGGTATGCGGTGCTGTTCATCATCCAAGGCTTACACAGATCCCTGAGGAAGTTCCAAAAGAAGCAACACTGAAAAAACACAAAAAACTGGCAGAAGCTGCGGAGAAATCCGCGTCAGATGCGAGTGTACAGGCGGGTGAAGCTGCGGGGCTGGTACAGCGTTCGCAGGAAGAACTGGCAGAAAGTCTTAAAAGCTATGTAATGCAGTTCTTTTCGGAGGAGGAAGCAGAGGATGTATTTTGTAAACTTCTGACAGACACAGATGCAGACAAAGGTAAAAATGGAAAAAAGGATTTCAATGAATGTACAAACAGGGTTAGGAAAGATGAGCTGGAGAGTTTTATAGAAAATCAGCGAAGTTATGTACAGACAAGGTTGGAAGAAATTCAAAAGCAGAAGAAGATTCAGCAGGATTTATTTAAGAAAAAAGAAGAACTTATCCTGCAGTCAGAACAGGAAGCAAAAGAATTTCAGAAACTGCAGATCAGTCTTGAGAAGAGAAAGAGCCAGCAGGAGAGCGTTCAGGAACAGTTACAGAATCAACTGAATGAGCCGATTTTCTCATGGCTGAGTGAAAACCTGCCGCAGAAACCGGAAACATCATTACTTTTGCAGCAGGGAAAGAAAGCGGCAGAATGTCTGAAACAGCAGCAGGATATTCTGGAACAGAAACAAAAGGAGCTGACGGTGCTTCTGGAACAGAGGAAGCTTCTGGAAACACAGATCAGTGAGATGCAGGGGGAAGTTACAACACTCGCAGAACAGATCAGTCAGAATCAGCAGCAGACAGCGTCAGAGAAATCCAGATATGAACAGCTTTTGAAGCAGAAAGAGAATATGGAGAAGGAACTGGGCGAGAGAACTAGGGAGGAAATTTCGTCTCAGATCAAACTTCAGACTGAAAAATGCCGGAAGCTTGAAAAGCATTACAAAGCTGTAACGGAAGCGAAAGAGACACTGGAAAAGCGAATGACGGAACTGAATTCAGTGATCGCATCCCTGGCAGAACAGTTAAAGGAAGCTGTAAATATTTCAGCTGAAGAACTGAATGTTCAGAAAGAAAGCTTTACACAGCAAAAGAAAGAACTTTCATCCAAACGGGATGAAATCCATGCCCGTCTGGAAATCAATGGTGATATGTATGAAAAAATCCGCAGGCAGCAGACAGAACTTCTGAAAACAGAAACCCGCTGGAAATGGATGAAATCTCTTTCTGATACAGCGAATGGCACGATCACGGGCAAAGCAAGGATTATGCTGGAAACTTATATCCAGATGCAGTATTTCGACCGTATCCTTGCGCGGGCCAACATCCGGCTGATGACCATGAGCAGCGGCCAGTATGAATTAGTCCGCAGAAAAGAAAATAAAAGCAGGGTTGGCAAAACAGGTCTGGAACTGGATGTAGTGGATCATTACAATGGAACCATCCGAAGTGTTAAGACTTTATCCGGCGGAGAAACTTTTCAGGCATCTCTGTCGCTGGCATTAGGACTCTCTGATGAGATTCAGTCAAGTTCCGGGGGAATCCAGTTAGATACGATGTTTGTAGATGAAGGCTTTGGTTCTCTGGATGAGGAGGCGCTTGACCAGGCAATACGTGCGCTTAAAGATCTCAGCCAGGGAAGCAGACTGGTAGGGATTGTTTCTCATGTATCAGAGCTGAAAGAACGTATTGATAAAAAAATCGTAGTAACCAAGCAGCGGAACGAAGAGGGGATTGGAAGTTCAATCTATATAGAAAGTTAAGAGAAGCGAAGAGGGTGCTTTTTATCCATCTGACAAAAAAACAGGTAACTGATGACCGGGAAGGATATCGGTTGCCTGCTTTTTTGAATTAGAAAAAGAAACAAAGTTATACAAAATTAACTTGACAGAAGAACATGAATAGTATATAGTAAAATATGAAGTTAGATATAAATAACTCAGCTTGCTGTGGATATTCACATAGCTAAAAATCAAAGCTTTACGCCAGACAGGGAGCAATAGAATGTTTCGTAAAGCTTTATTTTTTGATACTGGGTTAGCAAATGCTAACTTATATTCTGCCATTGAGAAAGGGAACCTGATATGCTGGAGAAATCTGTGATCGAACATTGCTCGCCTACATTAGCATCTATTAAAACCGGAAATCTTTTTACATATAAATATGAATCTGAAGAAGAATTATGGAAGAGCGTGGAAGGCTTTAATGAATGCGTAAGAGAAAAGGGTGTTTCCCTCACAGTACTTCGCAGGAGTGAGAGTAAGGCATTGATCTATGTCTGCCGTTTTTCCAGTCTGGAAAGAGATCTGAAGAAATCGGGTGTGGCGAATTTCATGAAGAAATATGGATATGAAAGTACAGATCCTGCATATGCACTGGAGCGGCTGAGAAGCCGTCTGGCATTACGGGAAGATTTTCCTCATGAGATCGGGCTGTTTCTGGGATATCCGTTAGGAGATGTGATCGGGTTTATCAAGAATGCAGGGCAGAACTGTAAGTGTGTGGGATGCTGGAAGGTTTACTGCAATGAATGTGAGGCGGTAAAAGCTTTTGAAAAATTTAAGAAATGTACCAGCGTATATGTACGTCTCTGGAATCAGGGCAGAAGCGTACGCCAGCTGACAGTGGCAGCGTAAATAAATCGGTATAATAGAAAAGCCGTATGACTTTTTATTATAATAAAATGATATCAGGGTCAAAAGATTCAAAAGCCGTTCGTGCCTGCACGATAAGGCTTTTGAACTTGGGACCCGCCAAACATGAGAAAGCAGAGCAAATTTAAGGAGGATTTTAATCATGAGTAAAGTAGCAGTTGTATATTGGAGCAGTACAGGAAACACAGAAGCAATGGCAAACGCAGTTGCAGACGGAATTAAAGAAAAAGGCGGTGAAGCTGTTCTTCATACCTGTGATGATTTCGACGGATCAAAAGTAGCTGAATATGATGCGATCGCGTTCGGATGCCCTGCAATGGGAGATGAAGTTCTTGAAGATACAGAGTTCGAGCCAATGTTCGATGGATGTAAGGATGCCCTGAAAGGCAAAAACATTGCTCTGTTCGGCTCCTATGGATGGGGAGACGGTGAATGGATGCGCAACTGGGAAGAATCCTGCAAAGAAGCAGGTGCAAACCTTGTATGCGACAGTGTGATCTGCATGGAAGAGCCGGATGATGAAGCTACAGATGCGTGCAAAGCTCTGGGTGCCGCATTAGCATAACAGAAATAATAGAATAAATAAGAAATACCGGGAGACTGTCTGCACCAAAGTGCGGCAGTCTCCCTTCTAATATGTACATTAACGAATCAGGGAAGTTTCATGCTCATGAAGCGTCCGGTATTCCCTCGGTGTACATCCATAACATTCCATGAAATATTTGGAAAAATAACTCAGATGATTAAATCCACATAACATGGCGATTT
>CAVCYJ010000196.1:0-6122 GCA_963605995.1 Holdemanella biformis
AAAATGCCTGCCCTGTGATTTCAAATGATAACCACAGGGCAGGCATTTTTTTAATGGCTGTTATTTCACAGAAATGTGTTCTCTTGATTTTTCGGTAATCTCTTCCTTAATCTTATCTACAAACTCATCCAGCGGAAGGACATTGGTTTCTTTTTCTCCGTGGAGACGGAAAGAAACGCTGCGGTCATCTTTTTCGTTAAATCCGATAACCAGCAGATAAGGTACTTTCTGTACCTGGCCTTCTCGCATACGATAGCCAAGCTTTTCAGAACGGTCATCGAGTTCAACACGAACATCAGCCGCTTCTAATGCGTCAACGATTTCTTTTGCATAAGCATTTAACTCATCATTGTCTGTTTTTACCGGTATGACGCGAACCTGGACAGGAGCAAGCCATGTTGGAAGATTTCCTTTTGTTTCTTCCAGAATATAAGCCATAAAACGATCCAGAGATCCCAGGATAGCACGATGCAGTACGACCGGTGTCTTCTTTTCGCCATTGTTGTCAATATAGGACAGATTGAATTTAGCCGGCAGACAGAAGTCTAACTGACAGGTAGAAAGTGTGATCTCATTACCAATAGCCGGCTGAACATTTACATCCAGTTTCGGGCCATAGAATGCAGCTTCACCGATTTCTTCTGTGTACTCGATTCCGATGTCATTCAGAACATGGCGCAGTGCATCTTCTGCAGTATTCCACATCTCATCATCATCATGATACTTTTCTTTATTCTCAGGATCACGAAGAGAAAGAACACAACGGTAATTAGTGATGCCGAAATCTTTATAAGTATCAAAGATCAATCTGACAACCTTTGTAAATTCATCCTTGATCTGATCCGGTGTCACAAACAGATGCGCATCATTCTGGCAGAAATGACGGCCACGTTCGATACCTTTTAAGGTACCGCTGCTCTCATAACGGAAGTCATGAGCGATCTCACCGATACGGATCGGCAGATCTCTGTAAGAATGTCTTCTGTTTGCATAGATCATCATATGATGAGGACAGTTCATTGGTCTGAGGACAAAGGACTCTCCTTCCATTTCCATAGGCGGGAACATATTCTCTTTGTAGTGATCCCAGTGACCGGAAGTCTTGTAGAGATTTACCGTACCAACACAGGGAGTCATGACATGGAGATATCCCAGTTTTCTTTCCTTATCCTTGATGTAGTTTTCCAGTTCCTGCCAGATAGTGTAACCTTTTGGAAGGAACATCGGAAGTCCACGTCCGACAAGGTCATCTACCATAAACAGATTCATATCCTTGCCGATCTTTCTGTGATCTCTTTCTTTGGCTTCCTCTAATAACTGTAAATGTGCATCCAGCTCTTCCTGTGTCGGGAAACATACACCATAAATACGCTGGAGCATTTTATTCTTGCTGTCACCTTTCCAGTAAGCACCGGAATGACGGATCAGCTTGAAGTATTTGCATAATTTTACGTTATCTACATGAGGTCCACGACAGAGGTCTGTGAAATCACCCTGATCGTAAACTGTGATATTGCCATCGTCAAGATCATCGATCAGATCCAGCTTGTAAGGATCATCTTTGAACATTTCCAGAGCTTCTTCCTTGGAAACTTCACGGCGGATGATCTTTTTGCCTGATTTGACAACCTTTTTCATTTCCTTTGTGATCTTTTCGATATCTTCATCGCGGATAACGTCATCGCCAAGATCAATATCATAGTAGAATCCTTCTGCTACAACAGGTCCTACCCAGAATTTGGCATTCGGATAAAGATGCTTAACTGCCTGTGCCATAACATGGGCGCAGGAATGATTAAGAGTGTTTAACTGCTCATTTTCTTTAAAATTTACCATTACTATTCTCCTTTTTAACTTTATAGTCTCTCGGAATCTTTATGAAATGAAAAAAGCACCCATAGATTTATATATGATCTAAGGGTGCCTGCACACGGTTCCACCTTAATTTTTACTCTTACAGCCGATAACGGGGCAATACGGTAACGCTTCGGAATCAATCCTTCTGCGCACAGCTTCGAAGTGGTCTTCATGTAATCTGTTCTCAGGAAACTTCCAGCAAAATGTTTCCCTCTCTGTCAGAACCTGACTGCACTACTTTCTTCATCAACGCTTTTATGGGTACTCTTCATTTTTTGACGTAACCATTATAATATAGTTATAAATTTAATTCAACGGGGTTTTAAAAAAATTTCATTCTTAATCATCCCATTCGCTACAAGAATACATAACGAACAGCATACCTGTCTTAATACATAGTTTTATCAAATGGATTTGGGCTTGTACTCCATCCATCTGTGTTTTATAATAATTGCGGACATCGGACATGATTCAATATCTTATTATTTTGGCAAAACTGACAGGAGATGATTTTATGCATATCAGTATCCTTCTCATGGAGCAGATCGCAGAACTTTTTCTTATGATCTTCATGGGATTTTTAATCGTAAAAGCAGGTCTTTTAAAAGATGACGACAGTAAGGTTTTATCCAAAATCGTCCTCTATCTGATCATTCCCTGCGTGATCATCAATGCATTTCAGGTAGATTACACCGCAGACACCGTCAATGGCTTACTCATCGCTCTGGCAGCCTCTGTCATGCTTCAGATCATCCTTCTGATCATTACTTCAGTTTTGGGAAAGCTTCTCCATTTAAATGAAGTAGAAGTTGCCTCCGTTTACTACTCCAATTCCGGTAACCTGATCGTACCGATCGTAACGTTTATTTTAGGCCAGGAATGGGTACTGTATGGATGTGTTTTCATGAGTGTGCAGCTTGTTTTTATCTGGACACACTGCAAAAAGATTCTCAGCCGTGAGTCCTCTTATGACTGGAAAAAGATTATATTAAACATCAATATGATTTCCATCTTCATCGGTGTCATACTTTTCTTCACCCGCATCCGCCTGCCTGAGATCATTGGAAATACTCTCAGTGCAGTCGGCACAATGATCGGACCTGCAAGTATGTTTGTGACAGGTATGCTCTTTGCAGGTATGAACCTGAAACAGATTTTTGCAAATATAAAAGTATATTTTATTTCGTTCCTGCGTCTGATCGCAGTGCCTTTATTCTCACTGGTGCTCCTGAAAGTCAGTCATCTGGCAGCTCTTTCTGCAGACGGAAATCAGATCATGCTGATCGTTTTCCTGGCGGTCATTACACCATCTGCTTCCACAGTAACACAGATGTGCCAGGTTTATGGAAACGACTCACGATATGCCAGTGCGATCAATGTTGTAACTACTCTGTTCTCAATTATTACAATGCCGCTTATGGTAATGTTGTTCCAGATGATACTCTGATCAGGAAGCTGTTTTTTATATCAAAGTGGATATTCGCAATTGAAGCAATGGGTCTTACCTGATTCGGTTAAAAGGCTTTACAGCAATAAAACTGATCACAACAAGCATAATCGTAAGAACCCAAGACAATGGAAACGCATGATACAGCATCGCCAATGACGAATGTGTACGGAAAACTGTACAGATCCATACAATGCGAAACAGGCAGGTTCCCACCATGGTACTGGATGCCGGCAAAACAGCAAACCCGGTGCCACGCAGAACACCTGCCGGTATTTCATAGAAGCTGCAGACAGGTTCCCAGAACAGAATACACATGATTCTGATACCGGCACTCTCAATTACTGCTTTGTCTGTAGAAAAAAGTCCTGAGAATCCGTTGTGAAATATAATCACAGGCTCAATCATAATAAGACTGCACAAAACAGAAAATCCAAGACATTGCCACAGAATTTTACGGCAGCGTCCAATCTGTCCTGCCGCATAATTCTGACTGACAAAAGTCGTCGCTGTCTGTCCAAACGCAGTAATTCCATAATAGGCAAAATATTCAAAATTCATGGCAATCGTACTTCCGGCAATTGCCACTGAACCAAAGGTATTGACCGAAGCCTGCACAAAAATATTTGCAAAGCAGAATACCGCCCCCTGGATCGCAGATGGAACTCCCATCTTCAGGATTTCCGCAACATATTTCCAGTGTATATGCAGTCGTCTGAACGAAAGCCGGAACATTTCATCTTTTCGCAGTCTCTGTATCACCATCAATGCTGAAAATGCGGTCGAAACATCTGTTGCAATGGCAACACCAGCCACATCAAGGTGAAATACTACAACAAAAAGCAAATTCAGCAATACATTGACAATTCCTGAGAGCATTAAAGCAATGAACGGATAACGGCTATCCCCGCGTGCCCGAAGAACAGAAGCACCAAAATCATAAAGCAGCAAAAAAGGATAGCCTGTCAGATAAATTCTAAGGTAGCTCTCAGCAGCAGAAAAAATTTCCTGTGGTGTCTGGATCAGTTTAAGCAGCGGAGATGTAATGCACTCTCCGATCATAAGTCCAATAACACCAGCCAGCACAGCCAGTACCACTGAGGTCTGAACGATTTCTGAAATATTATCCAGTCTGTTCTGTCCGATCTGATTTGCGATCAGAATATTTGCCCCAATCGCCAGACCGGAAGACAAAGTAACGATCAGTGCCACGATCTCTCCGTTTGTTCCCACTGCCGCAAGCGCATCCGCATTGCCAAAATATCCCACGATCGATGTGTCTGCCGCATTGAACAATTGCTGCAAAATACTGCTCAGGGCAATGGGAATCGTAAATAACAGCAGTTTTGTGGCAAGTGATCCATGAAGCATATCCATTTCTGTAGCTTTTCTTTCCATTCCTTTCTTCATCCGGTCATAATCCCCGAAAATATCAATTTTTTTATCTTTCACTTTAACTGTAAAGTAATAATTATTTCCTGATAATGACCCGACTTTCCCCTTTTTTTATTTTCTCCGGATGATCATTACTGTTCACACTCCGTTCCCTGTAATGTAGCCAAAATTCATTCCCGATTGCCTGTGGCAATGGAATTTTATTTTCTTTCCAGGAGATTCTTGCATTATTATATAGCAGAAGTTAAAATAAGAAAAACGAATAATATAGATAGTTTGTATCGAAAAAAGGAATGCATTTGTTATGGATAATCATTTACAAAAATATCTTGCTTTTGTCAAAACCGTAGAAAAGGGCAGCTTCACTCAAGCCGCCGAGGATTTAAATTATGCACAGTCTTCTATCAGCAAAATGATCGGAGATCTGGAAAAAGAATGGAATATTATCCTGCTGGAACGAAACCATAACGGAATCAGCCTGACCTCCGCAGGTGAACAGATTTTACCCTATATTCGCAGAATCCTGAATGACAATCAGGAGCTGGAAGGAATCATTCATCAGATGAACGGCATCCAGACCGGTATAGTCCGTATAGGAACCTTTGCCAGTGTAGCCATTAACTGGCTTCCCAATGTTTTCGCTGAATTTCAGAAAGACTATCCCGGTATTCAATATGAAATGCTGCTTGGAGATTACGATGATGTAGAACAATGGATTGAAAATGGACGGGTAGACTGCGGATTTCTGCGAAAGCCCTCCAATCCTGCCCTGGACACAATCCTGCTGAAAAAAGATGAATACAAAGTTGTCCTGCCAGTCGGACATCCCCTGGCAAATGAAAAGGCAATAAAAATTGAACTTCTGAACGATCAGCCATTTTTGCTGCTGGAGCATGGTGGAAAAACAGAAGTCTCAGACCTGCTGGAAAAGAATCACGTACATCCCAGTATCCGATTTACTACATGGGAAGATTTCTCTATCATGTCCATGGCAGAAAGAGGTCTTGGTATCGGAATTCTCCCTGATATGATCCTGAAGCGAATTCCCTATCAGCTGGAAATCCGCTCACTGGAAGAACCATATTACCGTGAAATCTATCTTGCTATGAAAAATAAAAAACGCCTCACTCCGGCCACACAGAAATTTATTGAGTATCTGTAACTATTCCGCAGTCTAATTCCGCGAGGTGTTTTGGCATGAAAATGCCAAAATCCCGAGACATACAAATCAAAATCCCATCGCCGCAGGCGATTTTCAATGGATTTTGACTCGTAACTGTGAAGGTACTGAACAGTTACGAATATCTTAATAGAAATATGCAGATGTGGGTAGATGCGGAAGATTCGTCAGAGTTCTTTTATAGCAACCCTCGTAAATAATGCATTTAAGACAGTTCAGCAGAGCGCGAAAGACAAGAAAGAT
>CAVCYJ010000197.1:0-6092 GCA_963605995.1 Holdemanella biformis
GTCTTTGTTTTTCCAAAATGCTGAAGTTCTCCGATAAACTGATCCAACTGTGCAGTACTGGCAAAATATCCCTCCAGCAGCATGGAATAATCTCCGGTTACGCAGTTACACTCTACTACATTTGGGATCTTTGTTATATATGGATAAAACTCTTTTTTCTGTACAGGCTCTACTTCCAGATTAATAAATGCCTTGATCGGATATCCCATTGATTCCGGACTGATCTGCGCATGACAGCCGGTAATGTATCCTTCTTTTTCCAGATGTTCAATTCTTCCTGCTACTGCAGGCGAAGAGAGAAAAACCTTGGCTGCCAGCTCCTTCAGCGATATCCTGCCGTTATTTCCAAGCTCCTTTATGATTTTCAGGTCTACTTCATCAAGTTTGTGTCTCATTTTGTCCGTTTCTCCTTCGATGTTTTTATTTCGGTTTATTTTTTTAACTTTTTTTTGAAATTTCTTTTTTTTATTAAGCATAACACCCTGAGATAAAATTTATCTTTCATCTTCCCTCATGCCTATTTACTTTATCAGATTACAGTGTTATCCTTGGTCACATCTTAACCGGTTAGTCATGCAGCTATAATAGCACAACCTCAAATATGAGGAAACCACCATTTTACAGAAAAGAGGCAGATTATGAAAACCAGACCAGAAACAGATTCCATCGGTACCCTGAACATTCCCGCTGACACCTATTACGGTGTTCAGTCTCTGAGAGCAAAAGAAAACTTCAATATTACAGGCAGCGGTCTTCACCCTTTATTCATCCGCAACCTTGCCTGCATAAAAAAAGCTGCTGCGATCACGAATGAAGCAGCAGGAACTCTGGAGCATACAAAAGCCCGGGCGATCATTCGTGCCTGTGACGAAGTAATTTCCGGACGTTTCATGGAATATTTCATTGTAGATGCAATTCAGGGCGGTGCAGGCACAAGCGCAAACATGAACGCTAATGAAGTGATCGCCAACCGTGCCAGCGAACTCCTTGGAGGTAAAAAGGGTTCTTATTTTCCGGTCCATCCAAATGACCACGTAAATATGGCACAGTCTACCAATGATGTGATCCCTACAGCAGGCAAACTGACTGTTCTGGATCTCCTTCCGGCTCTCATTGAAGCTCTGGAAAATCTTTTTGAAGTTCTCTCAGATAAGTCCCGTGAATTTGATTCTGTTTTGAAAATGGGCCGTACGCAGCTTCAGGATGCAGTTCCCATGCGTCTCGGACAAACCTTTCACGCTTATGCAAGTATGATCCGCCGTGATATCGAACGGCTTAAGGACAGCCGGAAGGTTCTTTATCCTCTTAATATGGGTGGTACTGCGATCGGAACAGCAATTAATGTGTCTCCTTACTATCTTAACCACATTGTACCGGAGCTCGCCACATTAACCGGTTATCCACTGGTGCAGGCAGATGATCTCTTCGATGCAACAGAGAATCTGGACTGTTTCGTCTATGTTTCCTCCTGCCTGAAGACATGTGCTGTAGATCTTTCCAAGATGTGCAATGATCTCCGCCTTCTTTCCAGCGGTCCGCGTACAGGGCTTGGTGAAATCAACCTTCCTGCCAGACAGAACGGTTCTTCCATCATGCCAGGAAAGGTAAACCCGGTCATTCCTGAAGTTGTAACCCAGGCAGCCTTCCATGTAATCGGAAATGATACCACTATCACTCTGGCAGCCGAGGCCGGCCAGATGGAGTTAAATGCCTTTGAGCCAGTTGTATTTTATGAGCTGTTCTCCTCTGTTACTACGCTGACCGGTGCAGTAAATACACTGGTGGAAAACTGTATTTCCGGTATTACCGCAAACGAAGAACATTGCAGAAAACTGCTTTCCCAGAGTGCGGGAATTGCAACTGCCCTGTGTCCGTATATCGGCTATCAGACATCCGCTTCTATTGCAAAAGAGTCATTAAAAACAGGTGTCCCGGTAGCAGAACTTGTTATCAGCAAACATCTCCTCACTGCTGAACAGTTAGAAGTAATTTTAAATCCATATACTATGACAATTCCCGGTCAGGAACCTGCTGTCTCTGTAAAGGATTGCTTATCAGAAAAGCTTTCTTCCTGAAATTCATCCGCTTCGCTGCCTGCTTATATAAAAGCGGCACTACGTGACTTATATCTTTTTACAAAACTGGCAGGATCATGAGATCCTGCCGTTTTTCATTTCAAATACGGTATCTGCGATATTCATTGTCGATTTTCTGTGCGATACAAGTACTACTGTCTTCTTCTCTGATGCTTCCCGCAGGGATTTCAGGATAATGCCTTCATTCAGGGAGTCCAGATTGGAGGTTGGTTCATCCATGAGGATCAGAGGACTGTCGTGTAAGAATGCTCTGGCGATTCCAATTCGTTGCTTCTCGCCGCCGGATAAGGTATCGCCCAGTTCACCGACTTCTGTGTCGTAGCCCTTCGGAAGTTTCATGATAAAATCGTGGATGGATGCTTTCTTTGCAGCTTCGATGATTGCCTTTCTGGAAGCTCCCGGGCTTCCTACTGCGATGTTGTCGGCAATGGAATCGTGGAATAAATGAGTTTCCTGTGTCACGTAGCTTTCCATGTCGCGCAGATGTCGGGTTGGGATTTTTCTTACGTCTTCGCCGTCTACGAATATCCTTCCCTGATCTACGTCCCAGAAACGCATGAGCAGCTTCAGAAATGTAGACTTGCCGGAACCACTGACTCCGTGGATACCGGTGATCCTGCCTGGTTCCAGTTTCAGGGAATAATCATCGAGGATTACTTCATTTTCGTAGGCAAATGTAACGTGCTGTGCTTCTGCACCTGAGAACACATTTGCAGAAACACCAACCTTACTTTCAGAACTGCTTATTTTATTCTCATTTTCGCAGATTTCTTCAACCATTGGAGTCTCTTCCAATAATGACAGAACTCGCTCTCCGCTTGCCAGTGTCTGATTCAGGTTATTGGACAGACTGGACAATGCCACTACCGGACCAAAGGAGCCCATCATTGCGATGGTACAGGTCAGAATTCCCTCGAACCCGATCTCTCCTTTTCCGTAGAGCCATATAGTCAGTGCCAGCATTCCAAAAGACGCCAGCAGGATTACCAGATTTGTAAATGATCTCTGAGTGCCTTCCATTTTGCTCAATTTTTCCTGCATTTCCGCAAGGCTTCTGGAACGCTCAGACATCTGTTCTTTTCGTTTTTCCCCCTGATCGTACTGAATAGTTTCGTCCAGACCGCGGAGGGAATCTAATACAAAGCTGTTCAATTCACCGAAGTTTGTACGGAATTCCATTCCCATCTGGCTTCCACATCTGCCGTTCCACACAGGAATCAGAACTCCGACGATCAGGTATGCTGCCAGAGCAAGGAGTCCTGCCAGCCAGTGATATCTTCCGATAAAGAATACCATGATCAGCGAAGTCAGAGTTGCAATGGCTATTGGCGAAATTGTATGTGCATAGAATACTTCCAGAAGTTCAATGTCTGTCGTAATGATAGAAATCAGGTTTCCCTTGTCTCGTCCTTCCAGCCTGGCAGGGCAGAGTTTTCGCAGGGCTGCGAATACTTTGTGGCGAATGATTGCCAGAAGTTTGAATGCAATAAAATGATTGCAGTACTGCTCTGCATAATGCAGGATTCCGCGGAAAACTGCTATGATGATCATTATAGTGATGATTGTTTTTACAGGTGTGTTTATCAACCACATATTCTTTACAGCTCCCCCGGCTATAAGTCCGTGTATAATCACCTGTCCTGCCAAAATGGTCAGGAAAATGGCACACAGATATCCGGCAGTCCCGAGGATGATCGCCGCCAGCATAATATGAAGCAGCGGTTTCACCAGACCAATCAGACTTCCCATGATCGCGAGGGCACTTCTGCGTTTCTTTGTTGTATTTGCCTTATCTGATGTTATCTTTTCATTCATCAGATTCTTCTCTACTGTACTTTTCTGCATATTTTTATTCGTATCAGACATCTGCTGTGCCCTCCTTTCCATAGTTCTCTAATGTCATCTGACTGTCATATAGATGTCTGTATGCACCATTCATCTGCATCAGCTCTTCATGCTTTCCACTCTCTTTTATTTCTCCGTCCTTCAGGAAATAAATCCTGTCGGAATCTACCACATTTGCCAGTCGATGTGAGATCAGAAGCACGGTCTTTGTTCTGGCAAGTTCGTGGATCACATCCATGATCAGTTCTTCGCTCTCCACATCAATATTGGAGGCAGCTTCATCAAAAATATATACTGCTGAATCTCTGAGCAACGCTCTGGCGATCACCAGTCTCTGACATTGTCCGCCGGACAGGTTACTGGCTTTTTCCAGAAGTTTGGTCTGCAGTCCATCCTGTGTCTGCAGGAATCCAAGGAGGTTTACTTTCTCAAGGACTGCGTTCATTTCCGCTTCTGTTGCATCCGGTTTCGCCATGCGCAGATTCTCCTCTACAGTTCCCTTAAACAGGTAACTGTTGTGGCGGACCAGTATCACATGTTTCATCAGATCTGACTCATTTACTTCTGAAAGTGGCACACCGCCAATCATAATTTCTCCGCTAAATCCCCTGTTCTTTGCAGAAATGATCCCTGCGATCGTACTCTTTCCGCATCCGGATTCTCCTACCAGCGATACGAAGCTTCCTGCCGGAAGATACAGATCAATTCCTTTTAAAATCTCTCTGTCTTCTTCATAAGCGAAATGTACATTCTTAAAAGAAATATCTAAGGAACCATCCGGCAGAATTTTGTCTCCGGTCTGCGGCTCCGGTAAGTCTAATATCTTAAAGATTTTGTCACTTGCCGCCATACCGTTCATTGCAATATGAAAAAAAGATCCCAGCAGTCTTAGTGGCAGAAAGAACTCACTTGCCAGAAGAACAATACATAAAGTTCCGGAAATGCTGATATTTCCTTTCAGAAATTCAGATACTGCCACCGCCATACCAATCGCAGCGCCGCCATATGCCACAACGTCCATCACGCTGGTGGAATTAAGCTGCATGGTCAGAACTTTCATGGTAATTCTGCGGAAATTCTGGGATTCTACATCCATCTCATCTGCTTTCTGCTGATCTGCCTGATAGATTTTCAGAGTTGTCAGTCCCTGCAGGTTTTCCAGGAATGAATCCCCAAGCCCTGTATAGATGCTCCAGTATTTGTTCAGCAACTTCTTGGCGATCTTCTGTACTACCACAATAGAAATCGGGATCAACGGTACACAGATCAGGAGGATCACGCTGGCTTTCAGGCTTACTCTGCAGAGAATAATGAACAGTGTCAGCGGTGCGATCAGACTGTAGAATAACTGCGGAAGATATTTTCCGAAATAAGTTTCCAGCTGCTCTACACCTTCGGTTGATACCTGCACTACTTCTGAGGAAGATACCTGTTCATTGTAGGATGCTCCCAGTTTCAGCATTTTTTCATAAATCTTTTCACGCAGGATACGTTTCACATCTACGCAGGCCAGATATGATGATCTCGCCCCCATCCGCTCACAGACAAACCGGATGATCACTACCAGGATCAGCGTAATGATTGTTCGCTCAACCGCTGCTGTTGTCACATTCTGATATACGACTTTTTCCAGTAAATCTGCGATTGAAAAAACCGCCAGTACCTGTGACAGAAGTGCTGCCCACTGCCACAGGAGCGTATATACAATATACTTTTTTGCATGGGATAACAGTCCCACCAGTCTTGTTTTTATCATAAGTTTTTTACCTTTTTATACCCCTTTTGAGTTAATTGCTTATGTTACTTTCCTGCATCTTCTTTTTTGTTTTTGCTTCTCTTTTTTGCTGCAGATCAGATGCCAGACTGCAAGAATCGGATGATACAGGATCATCCTCGATCCTGAGAAGCGCATTACCTGGCGGATCTGCTCTCTTTTCTCAGGTTTATAGCAGTGTACCTTACAGTTTGCACAGAATGTCTTCTGCTCCATAAACGGACATTTCCGGCTTCTGAGCTTTGCATAATCGGAAAGTTCCTGACAGACAGGGCACATCTTCCTGCCCTGACGTTCTTCTCCGGGATGATTTTTCCGGCAGTACAGCCAGATCATTTCTTCCACAACGTACTGCTCTCTCTGACGTTTCTTTTCCA
>CAVCYJ010000198.1:0-5942 GCA_963605995.1 Holdemanella biformis
ACTCGAACTCACGACCCCTTCATTACGAGTGAAGTGCTCTACCGACTGAGCTATTTCAGCTTATATAATGGAAACAGTCAGAATATTGATTTCTCTGACAACCACGACTCATAGTTTATAATATAATTTCTTTTCTGTCAAGTATTTTTTGATTTGAATATCGAGCGGTATTTTTTGATTTGAATATCGAGCGGAAATTGTTTGACAAATCTGTGTTCCTGCGATAAATTTATGTTATCAAGATACAGAAGGGAAATCTATTAGTGCCGCGAATATGATTTACACAGATCATTAGGCTTCTCACAGCACGTAATAATTCTTTCTGTTACTATAAGGAGGATACATATAATGGAAAACAAAGCCTTTGATGTAACCGCATTGGGCGAATTACTTATTGACTTTACAGAGAACGGAATCAGCGCACAGGGGAATCCTGTACTGGAGGCAAATCCGGGCGGTGCTGTGTGCAATGTTCTTGCAATGCTTGAGAAGCTCGGAAAGAAAACAGCATTTATCGGAAAAGTCGGAAATGATATGTTCGGAACACAGCTCAAAAATGCTGTAGAAGAAGTAGGGATCGACACCCGTAATCTCGTGATCGACAACGAAGTACATACAACACTTGCATTCGTACATACATATCCGGACGGAGACAGAGATTTCTCCTTCTACCGCAACCCGGGTGCAGATATGATGCTCACCAAAGACGAAGTTCAGGAAGACCTGATCAGAGATTCCAGAATTTTCCACTTCGGAACTCTCTCCTCCACTCATGAGGGTGTCCGTGAAGCAACCCGCCATGCCATTGATGTTGCAAAAGAAGCCGGATGTATCATCAGCTTCGATCCGAACCTGCGTCCGCCATTATGGAAATCCCTCAACGACGCAAAAGCAGAAATTGAATATGGTCTCGGCAAATGTGATATTCTGAAAATCTCCGACAACGAAGTAGAATTCCTGTTCGGAACTACAGATTATGACAAAGGTGCTGCCCTTCTCAAAGAGAAATACAACATTCCGCTTATCCTCATCACCCTCGGCAAAGACGGAAGCCGCGCTTATTATAAGGATATGAAAGTAGAGGCCGCTCCTTTCCTTCAGGAGAATACGATCGAGACTACAGGTGCAGGTGATACTTTCTGTGCAAGTTCCCTGAACTATGTTCTGGAACACGGACTGGACAACCTGACCGAAGAGAACTTAAAAGAACTGCTTACTTTCGCCAATGCAGCAGCTTCTCTTATCACCACACGCAAGGGTGCTCTTCGTGTGATGTCCACCAGAGACGAGGTTCTTGAATTTATGAAATCCAGAGGATGCTGATCCTCGTCAGTCCCCTGACAGATTTAAGGAAGCCCATGGCACTGCCAGACCGGGCTTCCTTTTATTACTATAATATAAGGATGTGTTTCCATGAATTTATCAGACAATCTTCAGACTTCAGCTTTTACAGATCATCTCATGCCATTGATGAACAGCTCTTTTGCTCCCGGACAGGCGCAGGCTACTGTAGATCATTTTCAGGATCCGGATCAGCGGCAGATTGCTCAGGCTGAACTATATTATTTCTCAGGACGGGCGGAAGAATGTAAAGAGATCGCCGAACTCTATCTTCAGAATAAGGATATCTGCCTGCGCCTGTCAGCAGGTCTTTTATACTCTTTTTCCAACCTCACTCTGGGAAAGCCCTCCGCTTCCAGAATGGGATTCAGAAACATCCAGGAATGTCTGCAGCTTGCAGAAAATTCTTCCGCGCCAAAAGAAGCACTGGCTTCCTGCGTTTTTGCCAATTATCTGGCGATGGTACTGATGCATCTGCCTGCAGACGGGCTTCCTCCGCTTCAGGATTTTCTGCCATATTTACCTTCAGGACTTCGCGCTTATGCAATTTATGTCCTCGCCCATAATGCCTATCTTCACAAAGAATATGAAAGAGCGTTAGGATTATGCCAGTCTGTCTTTCTGATGCTTGACGGCTGCTATCCGATTGCCATGGAATATCTCTACTGCGTAGCAGTTATGTGCCTGATCAACCTGAAAAAGCAAAACGAGGCCAGAGAGATTCTGGTCAAGGCATGGCGGATGGCAAAGCCGGACGGATTTATGGAGCCTTTTATCGAGCATCACGGATTAATGCTTGGACAGATTGAAGCCTGTATCAAGCCCACAGAACCGGAAAGTTACAAGCAGCTTTCGCAGACAGTTATCGCTTTCAGCCGTGGCTGGATGGATATTCACAATCCAGAGCTTCAGACCTCTGTTACAGATAAGCTGACACCTATGGAGTTCTCCGTAGCCATGCTCGCCAGCAGAGGCTGGACCAATCAGGAAATCGCAGACCATCTGTCCCTGTCCCCCAATACGATCAAACATTACCTCTCCCGCATTTTCCAGACACTGAATGTAGAAAAACGCGAAGAACTGAAGCCATTTGTAAATAAATCCGGGAGAAAACCCTCTACTTCGCTGCCCGCTCATATAAAAGGCACTTTTTTGCCTTCAAACGGGCATTATGAAATTTCTTTTCATAAAGTATAATATTCTCGTAAACATATATTTTATGATTAGGAGGCGATCTTTATGAAAATGAAATTGAGGAAATTATATTAACAGATATAACGAACAATTCTTGTACCATAACCCAACCCGGATCTTATCGAATTACCAGTAATGATACGCTAACCTCAAACAATATTGTACTTGATGTACCCGAGAATATTACAAGTGGCCAAATTGATATTTACCTGGAAAATGTAAAAATTAGTAATCCAAACGGTTCTGCATTGCAGATAAAAAGCTCTGTTAAAATTGATGTTAATATATATCTTGAAGGTGCTAATACTCTTTCCACAACTGATAATTACAGTGCTGGTATACAAAAAGATAATACTGATCCTATTAAATTAAACATATACAACAGCCCTTTTAATAATGGTGAACTCGGTACTTTATTCGCTTCAGCAGATAAAGGTGCTGGTATTGGTAGCTACGGTAATTCTAGGTTTCAAGCTCCCTGCCATCAAGTCTATATTTATAGTGGAAAAATAAATGCTACCAGTAGATTGGGTGCTGGTATTGGTGGTGGTTATAACATTTCTATTTCAAACGGCATAATAACAGCATCCAGTACAAATGGCAATGGTATTGGTGATGGTCAGAATTATAACGGTGATTCTCGTAACATTTACATTTCCGGCGGATCAGTACAGGGGTCCATTGGCGACTGTACTCCTAGTAGTAATGGTTTTCCCGTTTATTTATGTAAAATTCCAAATGTAAACAATTCTAATGTAACTATAGATGGCACAGAATGGACTTCACACAATCATAGCTCTGTTAATCCTAATGATACTACTCTGTATGCCTGGCTGACCGGAGGAAATCATACCATAACTGTCGGAAACGAATGCAGAAGTTATAGTTTTAATCAAGATTCGAGCAATTTCACTCGAAGTAAGCGCTCTGCAACTGCTAGTGATTTTGTCTTTACCCCACCTTCTAACCTTACATATGATGGCAATCCAAAAGAAGCTACTGTTAATCCCAACACCGACATTACAGGTATGGGGAATATCACAGTAAAATATTTTTCCGGTGATCAGTCAACAAATGATTGTCCGGTAAATGCAGGAACATATACAGTAAAAATAAATGTTACTCAGGGTGATTTTTATGAATCATCCTCCGACTTAACAGATGATAGTTGGACATTTACCATTGAACCAGCTTCTATTTCCAATGCAGATATCAATATCGTTAAATATTCCGGTATCTACAATGGAATACCGCATGAAGTAATTTCTTCTGTCAAAGGCTGTCCTGATGGAAGCACTATTAAATACAGTACTGATAATAGTACGTGGAAAAATACGTGTCCAACCATAACAACCGTAGAGGATGCCGCTAAAACCCAAGTTTATATACAAATTTCCAACCCAAATTATGAGACCTGGACTTCAGGTCCGCAAACAGCCACAATATCTCCCCAAGATATTACCATCCATATTAAAGATCTCGAAAAACCTTACGGAACCGATAATCCAACTCTCACTTTTGAAGATTTTTCGAGTCAGTTATTGGGGAGTGATACGATTCAATCCTTTGGTATACAGCTCACAACTGAAGCCACGACATCCTCACCAGTAAACTCTGACGGTTATCCAATTACATTGAAAAGCTATGAAGAAAATAGCAATTATAATGTAACAGTAATTCCAGGAACTCTTAGAGTAAAACGAGCAACAAATACACCAAACCTTCCTTCAAATACCACTATATCCGTCCCATGGTCCTGCAAGAAGATTGGAGACATCAGTAACCCTCTTCCTGACAACTGGAACTGGGAAGATACTAATACACCAAACCAAGCATTAGAAGTAGGACAACCCATCACTGCCACCGCAGTTTACAACGGCGCAGATAAGGGAAATTACGTAACAGAAACCGTCACCTATACGATCACCAGAAGCGAATGCGAACACGAACATACCGCCGGGCGTTACTACTCCTCTCCTTCCTGTACTTCCAGCAGATACAGCGGAGATACTTACTGTACAGACTGTAACAAGACGCTTTACTACGGCTATACCATCTCCGCATACGGACACGACTACGATGAAGGTGTCATTACTACAGAACCAACTGCCGATACCGACGGAATCGCAGTCTACACCTGTAAGCGTTGCAAACATCAGGATACAAGAACCCTCGGTAGACTCGGAGACGGCGAACCATATATTGATGGAACTTTCCTGAAAAAAGGATGGGATTCTGTCAGTGAACTGATCAGGACTTCCAAAGAAAACGACACCATTTCCATTAACCCAAACGGCGCAGAGACTCTTCCGGCTTCTGTTTTATCCGAAATCAGGGGAAAGGATATCTCCCTGACCCTTAATATGGGAAATGGCTTCATCTGGAAGATCAGCGGTACTTCTGTCACAGCAGAAACACCGGCAGATATGAACCTCTCTGTCACCAGAACCTCCGATCAGATCCCGAAAGCATTATATGAACTTGTCTCTACAAATCAGAATGATTTCGGCTTCCGCCTTGGAACTTCCGGAGCATTGGATTTCCCGGCAGTCCTCTCAGTAAAGGCAGACAGTTCCTGTGCAGGGCTTATGGCAAACCTGTTCTGGTATGATGCCAAGAACGGTATCCTGCAGTGCATCCAGACCGAAACCGTAAGCGGTGCGCTTGAAAGAACTACACCATATGTAGATTTTACACTTTCCAAAGGTCAGGATTACTTCGTAGTATTTAGCACAGAATCCATGACCGGCAGAAGCATCCATACGAATGGAAGTATCACCGATGAAAACGGCGCATACCTCCGTCCTGCTGATGCAAATATTTCCGGCTGCACTGTCAGCAAAAACAAACTTACCGTCAAGCTCTCCAGCGGATGTGCCGGAGCACAGGGTTATGATTTTGTGATCAGCAAGAAGTCAAATATGCTTCAGACCGGTAAGTTCACCAAAACTGTTTCATCCAAAAAAGCGCAGGCAGCCTTCAAGTATCTGTCAAAGGGTACCTGGTATACAGCGGCCCGCAGTTGGATTCTCGATGCACAGGACAATAAAGTCTACGGCTCCTGGTCAGCGGTCAAAAAGATCAAGGTCACTGTAGTTACTCCACAGCAGCCAACGATCAAAAAAGTAACCGTAAAAGGAAATACCGTAACCATTACTTATACAAAATGCAAGAATGCCGTAGGCTATGAAGTCCTGATTGGCAGCAAATACACAACCTCCGCAGATGAGAAATATCCTGTAAAGAAATATATAAAACGCACCGGAAACACCACAACCGTCACCTTCAAGAATGTCAAGAAAGGCACCTGGTATATCGGAATGCGCTCCTGGAATAAATCTTCCAAAGACAATTCCAGAGTTTACAGCCCATATTCAACCATAAAGAAATTCAAAATCAAAAAGTAA
>CAVCYJ010000199.1:0-5934 GCA_963605995.1 Holdemanella biformis
TTCCGCCTTTTCGGAGACAGCAGAGTAATCCTTATCAGTGACTCCATGATGGCAACCGGTATGGAGAACGGACTGTATGAACTGGGCGGCCAGGAAGTAACGATGAAGGACAGAAAAGCAACTCTGGCAGACGGTACGATCGCCGGTTCTGCAACCTGTCTTTTTGACTGCATGAAGACTGTTATTTCCATGGGAGTACCGGAAAGAGAAGCGATTCTGGCAGCTACGGCAAATCCTGCGAGAAGTATTGGGATTTATGATGAGGCCGGTTCTCTTGCACCGGGAAAACGTGCGGATATTGTTCTGACAGATGAAGAACTGAATATCATAAAAGTATTGTAGAAATGCATCAAAAATAATAAGGAGTTAACCGAGTCAAGCAGCGAAGCGGATTGCGAATATCTGCTTGACTAATGAATCCACAAATAAAAGCAGTATCAGAGGCATATGAAACTGCTCATAGCTGCATAAAGAAAAAGGAAAAGAATATGACCAAAAAAGAGATTTTAGATGCGATCCATGGAAAAATGATCATTTCCTGTCAGGCTGTAGAAGGTGAGCCGTTATATGTAGAAGAGAAATCTATTATGTATCTGATGGCCCGGGCAGCAAAACAGGCAGGCACACCTGCGATCCGTACCAGCAGTATCCGTGATGTCATTGCGATCAAAGAAGAAACAGGACTTCCTGTTATCGGTCTGGTGAAGATTCAGTATCCTGGATATGAAGGATATATTACGCCTACTATGAAAGAAGTGGATGAGCTGGTTGCAGCGGGTTCTGATATTGTGGCGCTGGACTGCACACTCCGTAAACGCGGAGATGGTACAACTGTCAATGAGTTTATCGCCCGGATCAAGGATAAATATCCGGACATTATCCTGATGGCAGATATTTCCAATTATGAAGAGGGTATCAACGCATGGAAATGCGGCGCAGATATCATAGGAACAACCATGAGCGGCTATACGGATTACACATCAAAAAAAGACGAGCCGGATTATGAACTGATGGAAAAACTCGCAAAAGATACTGACATTCCGGTTATTGGGGAAGGAAAGATCCACTATCCGGATCAGGCTGTAAAAGCTTTGCGGACAGGTGTATGGGCGATCGTGGTAGGCGGGGCGATTACCCGGCCGCTGGAGATCGCGCAGAGATTTCAGGATGCGATAGAAGCAGGCATCGGTAATCTGTAGCAGGATACAAATCCACGGTATAACAGCATACAATACTACTGTTATACCGTGGATTTTTTAACCGAATCAAGGAAGTTCCCGGCTGCAATTGCTATCTATGCTGAGGCTTTTTTATCTGTGCAATCGGATTCGCAGACAAGTGATTGATACAGTAGGGATCATTCATCAAAAATAGTAACGATCTCACCATCCAGGATGCGGTTTGTATTCTTGACAGCGCAGAAGTTTCCGCACATACTGCAGGTATCTTCTTTCTCTGGTTTGGCTTCTGCGCGGTAGCGTCTGGCTTTCTCGGGATCCATACTGAGATTGAACATTTCTTCCCAGTCGAGGCGTTTTCTGGCTTCGCTCATCTTATAATCCCAGTCGGCGGCACCGGGGATTCCCTTGGCAATATCAGCAGCATGGGCTGCGATTTTTGCTGCAATGATCCCTTCTTTTACATCGGCTGCATTTGGCAGGCGAAGGTGCTCCGCAGGAGTTACGTAGCACAGAAAAGCGGCACCGGAATAGGCGGCGATCGCGCCTCCGATCGCGGAAGTAATATGGTCATATCCCGGAGCAACATCAGTTACAAGAGGTCCAAGGACATAGAATGGAGCACCGTGACACAGTGTCTTCTGAATCTCCATATTGGCTGCGATCTGATTCATCGGCATATGTCCCGGTCCTTCGATCATGACCTGGACATCCTTTTCCCAGGCACGTTTTGTGAGTTCTCCGAGAGTGATCAGTTCTTCAATCTGTGCTGTATCCGTAGCATCAGCCAGGCATCCCGGACGGCAGGCATCGCCAAGGCTCAGAGTGATATCATACTCTCTGCATATATCAAGGATTTCATCGAAATGTTCATAGAAAGGGTTCTCCTGTCCGGTCATTTCCATCCATGCAAACATGATAGAACCACCTCTCGAAACAATGTTCATGAGACGTTTATTCTGTTTGAAACGGGCTGCTGTCGCACGGTTCATACCACAGTGGATGGTCATGAAATCAACACCGTCTTCTGCGTGCATACGCACAATATCGATCCATTCTTCGGAAGTGATCCTGCCAAGCGCTTTGTGATAATATACCACTGCATCATAGATCGGAACAGTTCCGATCATTGCCGGACATTCGGAAGTCAGTTTGCGGCGGAAACTTCTGGTATCGCCGTATGAACTGAGATCCATGATCGCTTCTGCACCCATTTCTACTGCTGAATGTACCTTTTCGTATTCCATATCAACGTCTTTCCAGTCTCTGGAAACACCCAGATTTACATTGATCTTTGTGGTCAGCTTTGCACCGACACCGCTTGGACTGATGCACTTATGGTTTTTATTGCAGGGAATGATAACCTGTCCCTTTGCGATCAGTTCTCTTAATTCGTCTGCGTCAAAATGCTCTTTTTCTGCTACGATCTCCATCTGTGGAGTGATAATTCCGTGACGGGCCGCGTCCATTTGTGTTGTATAATGTGTCATATTTTCCTCCCTGCCCTGCACTGGGGCTGTAATCGTTTATATTCTCCTGTGATGGCGAAGCCATGGTCTATTGGTCCGCTGCCTTTACCGAGGTCCAGCATTGCTGCGAGAGCTCCGGAGATATAATCCTTGGCGCGTTCCACAGACGTATCCATGTCAAATCCTTTGGCAAGATTGGATGCAATAGCACTCGAAAGTGTACATCCGGTTCCGTGGGTATTCGGGTTGTTGATCCGTTTGCCTTCAAACCAGCGGCAGCTGCCGTTGCTGTAAAGGAGATCATTTGCGTCATTTAAGCTGTGACCGCCCTTACAGAGAACTGTGCAGTGATACGTATCACTGATTTTCTCTGCTGCTGTTATCATGTCGGCAGGAGTATGTACCTTCATTTCTGACAGAACTTCTGCCTCCGGAATGTTTGGGGTCAGTATACTGGCCATGGGAAGCAGCCGATGCTTTAATGCCTCAATTGCCTGCTCACTGATCAGTTTTGCACCGCTTGTTGCCACCATGACAGGATCCAGGACAATATTTTTCGCTTCATATTCTGCCAGTTTATCTGCGATTTTATTGATCAGTGCATCGGAAGAAACCATTCCGATCTTCACTGCATCCGGGTAAATATCTGTAAAGATATTATCCAGTTCTTCTCCCAGAAATTCCGGTGTCACCTCCATGATCGCTGTCACACCGGTGGTATTTTGCGCTGTCAGTGCAGTGATCGCGCTCATGGCATATACACCGTTTGCGAGCATGGTCTTAATATCAGCCTGGATTCCTGCTCCGCCGCTGGAATCACTTCCGGCAATGGTTAATGCTGTTTTCATTTGCTGTTCTTCCTTTTTTTATGATATATTTGGGAAATGACTGTCATATGATCTGCCTGAAATTTTGTATGTAGATTTCTGTTTCCCGGCGAATCAGTTCCTGATCCTTTTTGCTCTCTTCATCATATACACCGACTGTATGATATCCGGCCTGTTTTGCCGTCCGGATCGCGAAAAGCGCATCTTCAAATACATAGAGTTCCTGAGGCTTTTTTTTCAGATATGCGGCGGACATATGATAGACTGCCGGACTCTGTTTTCCCGCATCGGCCTGTGCACAGGTGAATATACCGCTGAAATATTGCCGGATACCAAGCCGGGTAAAGGCATGTTCGAGATGATCCTTGTCACTGGCAGTGGCAACCACCGCCGGAATATGATGATCTGCCAGCTTCTGGAGAAATTCTTTTACACCATCTTTCAAAACTGCTTCATAATAATAAAAATCCTGTACGATATCCTTGATCCCCTGTACGATCTCATCTGCAGATTTCATCAGTTTATAGTGGGTGCGAAGATATTCCGCGGCTTCAGGAAGGGACATATCATATACCGCTTCGGCAAGTCCGGGTTCTGCCTGAAGCTGCTGTTTGGCTAGGTATCTGACTCCCACATCCTGCCAGATAGACATAGAGTCCAGAAGCGTTCCGTCAGCGTCTAAGATCACACCTCTGACATTCCGGAAGAAGTTTTCGCTATTCTTTTCGGTCAGCATATTCCCACCATTTTGGCAGTTGCCTCTTTTAGTTCGCTGGCAGCACTTCTGATATCCGGTTTTGCAAAAATGGCACTGATCACTGCAATTCCGCAGATTCCGCAGCCGGATAATTCCTGTACATTATCTTTGGTGATGCCCCCGATCGCGATAACCGGGATATCTACTGCGTCGCAGATTGCTTTCAATGTTTCATGGTCCACTTCGACTGCATCATCTTTGGAACTGGTCGGAAATACAGCTCCGACTCCGAGATAATCGGCTCCCCGTTTCTGGGCCAGGAGCGCCTGTTCTACAGTCTGTGCAGAAACCCCGACGATTTTATCCTTTCCAAGCTTTGCGCGGACATCTCCGGCTTCCATGTCATTCTGGCCGACATGAACTCCATCGGCTCCGACTTCAAGCGCAAGTTCAACATCATCATCCAATACAAACGGTACATGATACCGGGAACACAGCTCCTTTAATTCTTTTGCTTCTTTAAGAAATGTATCATGATCGAGATGCTTTTCGCGAAGCTGTACAAAGGTTGCACCGCCTTCTATGGCTTTTTCCACCTGACTGTACAGGGTTTCTTTGTTTAACCAGCCTCTGTCAGTTACTGCATAAAGCAGCAGGTCTTTTTTATCGCACTTCATATATGGCTCCTTCATCAAGCTGTTCTTTTGTCATATTGTAAATTGCATCGATAATTCTGTTTCGGTAAGTAGAGTTTCCATCACCTTTTTGCATATAGCTCCATCCGATCTCGCCGGCAAGTCCCATAGAGCAGACAGCGGCAGCTGCAGCCTCAGCCTTCTGGTCCGGATTTGCGACAAGGTATGCAGTCATAAGTCCGGATAACTGACAGCCGGTTCCTGTGATCTTACCCATTTCCGGGCGGCCGTTCCGGATGATATAGCATCTGGTGCCGTCACTGACAAGGTCAATAGCACCTGTTATGGCAATAATACTTTCGGATTTTGCTGCAAATGTTTTGGCGAAGGAAACCGCTTCGTCGAGATTCGCTTCCGTTACTGCATCAGCGACGTCCGCGTCGACTCCTTTGGTAGTACCACTTCCGGCAGCCAGTGTCTTGATTTCGGAAATATTTCCGCGGATCACATCCGGCTTTAATTCACGCATCAGACGAAGGGCGGTATTGGTACGAAGGGAGCTTGCGCCTGCGCCAACCGGATCTAACAGTATGATATGGTTCAGTTCTCTTGCCTTATGTCCGGCTGTCAGCATTCCTTCGATACTTCTTGCGTTCAGAGTTCCGATATTGATGTTCAGACCGCCACAGATGGAGGTGATCTCTTCAACATCCTGTGGCTCATCTGACATGATCGGACTTGCACCGCACGCAAGGATTACATTTGCCACATCATTTACTGTGACATAATTTGTGATATTGTGGACAAGTGGTCCTTTTTCTCTGACATTCTGTAAACATATTCCCAGCATAATTTTATCTCCTTATTATTGATTTCCGCGGATGAAGCGGATTGTGAATATCTGCCTGAACATTATCTGAAGATATTCCGGAAGATGTTCTTCCGTGTACGTGAAGGCAATCCGGGGAAAATAAAAAAGCAGATATACCTGACTGATATATCTGCTTAAAATTACGTTAGTGTTTATACTTGCGTATCAATTCCCTACGTTGGCATTATCCAAATCAGGTTTGCAGGTCTGGGCATTCATCCCACTCTCAGCCTGCTTGATACGCAAGCTCCCTGTTG
>CAVCYJ010000200.1:0-5890 GCA_963605995.1 Holdemanella biformis
TGAATGTGACTGTGGGTACACTGACGATCGCAGTGAACAACCTTGTAAAAAAAGGTTATATCCAGCGTATGAGAAGCGAAGAGGACAGAAGAGTGGTGCTGATCTCTCTGACTGAGCTGGGAGAACGCGCATATCATCATCACAAGGATTTCCACGAAAAAATGGTGCTGGCTGTGCTGAAAGGTCTGAACCTGGAAGAAACAGAAGCACTGACAGAAGCACTGACGAAGCTGGAGGTGTTTTTCAGGTCGTATCAGTAGAATGGCAAAAATACAAAAAAACAGAAGTCTCAAATGTACCAACAGATATATCAACAGAAAACTGAAAAAAATATATATCCATGATGGAGGTTATTTCAGAAATGAATGAGATTAAGAAAGAGAAACTGATGTCCGGTCTGTCCGGGCGGGAGGTTGATGAGAGCAGGGCAAAGTATGGAACGAATGAACTTGCAAAAAAAGAAACAGAATCATTCTGGTCCATGTTTGTGGGCGCTTTTGATGATATCTGGATTAAAGTATTATGTGCGGCGCTGGTACTGAAGGTGCTGTTAGCTGTGCTGGGAATATTTATCCCGGCATTGTCAGGCGGCAGTGATGCCATGGAAATTATAAGCATTGTTCTTGCGATTGCGCTTGCGACCGGATTCAGCACGTTATCAGAATACAGAAACACTTCACGAAGCGAAGCACTTCAGGAAGAGTACAGCAAGACTTTTGCCAAAGTTATAAGAGATGGCAAACTGGTTAATGTTCTTACAAGTGAGATCGTCAGGGGCGATACGATCCTGATCCAGGCGGGCGATAAAGTACCTGCGGATGGTCTGATATTTGAAGGAAAGATCAAAGTATCTCAGGCAGCTCTGAATGGTGAGTCAAGAGATGAAGATAAGTCTGCTGTATCCAATATGGACGAGGCAGAATCGACAGATTATGCGTCACAGGGCAAAGTTTTTATGGGTTCTGTTGTAACCTCCGGTGAAGGCTACATGGTTGCAACTGTCATCGGCGATGATTCTGAATTAGGAAAGATAAACAAAGCTCTGACAGATACTGATGAAGAGGAAGAGAGAAAAGATACTTCGAGCCTTAAACTGGAAGGTGTGGCAGCAGGAATTGGCAGGCTGGGTGTGTCGGCGGCAGCGATTGCCGGTATCCTGCATGTTGTCCTGACTCTGGTGAGAGCGAATGAGGCACTTACCGCTGTTTCGGTATTCCTGGCGGTCGCAGAAGCAGTTATGCTTATGGCTTCTATTGTGATCATGGCAGTTCCGGAGGGACTTCCGATGATGAACAGTCTGGTTCAGTCGATGAACACGGAGTCTATGTATAAGAAAAACATTCTTGTCAGCCACAAGGCGGCATTTTCGGATTCTGCTTATATGAACGTACTGTTCAGTGACAAGACCGGAACGATTACGCAGGGAAATCTGTCACTGGTCGAATTTATTGTTGGCAATGGTGAAATCGTGGGTTCCATTCAGAACAAAGAATTTACAGAAGCAATTACTCTGAATAACCTTGCCAAAATTTCCTCAGAAGGAAAGGCGATCGGGAGCAACAATATGGACAGGGCTCTGCTTTCCTATGCAATTGACAATGGATACAGCGATGCAGATAATGCTCTGGATAAAGCTGAAGAGATCAGCGGATTTGATTCAGAGAAGAAATGTGCGACTGTGAAACTCAAAAACGGCCTGGTTTACTGGAAGGGTGCGACAGAGAATATCATTGATAAAGTAACGCATTATATGCTTCCTGACGGTCAGGAGAGAGAATTTACAGAAGCAGATAAAGAGAAAGTACAGGAACAGATGCACGCGCAGGCAAAGAGAACCATGAAGCTTCTCTCCGTAGCGAAGATTGGCGATGGCAGGACTGTTATTATGGCGATCCTGTGTCTGCGTGATAATGTCAGAACGGATGCAGTTGAGACGGTGCAGATCCTTAATGAAGCAGGGATCCAGGTAGTCATGGTTACTGGTGATGCGGAGGAAACTGCTGTTGCGATCGCAAAAGAAGCGGGCATATTCAAAGATGAGCAAAAAGACGTGGTCCTCACTCACGAACAGCTTGAAAAGCTTTCCGATGAGGAACTGAAAACAGTCCTCCCGAATCTGAAAGTAGTAAGCCGTGCCAAACCGCTTGATAAGAAAAGACTGGTAT
Source organism: Holdemanella biformis (assembly GCA_963605995.1). GTDB lineage: Bacteria > Bacillota > Clostridia > Lachnospirales > Lachnospiraceae > Blautia_A. The sequence goes on from CAVCYJ010000200.1 coordinate 2,166, forward strand.
TGCTTTCTCAGCAGATTGATAATGTCTGCGGTATGACAGGTGACGGTGTGAATGATGCCCCGGCTTTGAAACAGGCTGATGTCGGTTTTGCTATGGGAGATGGCACGGCAGTTGCGCAGGAGGCTGGAGACGTTGTAATCCTTAACAACAGCCTGACTTCTATCAAAGACTGTGTGCTTAACAGCAGAACAATGGCGAAATCTGTAGGAAAGTTCCTTATCTTCCAGCTTACGGTAAATATAAGTACCCTGCTGATAAATATTATCGCACCGATACTTGGATGGACGGAACCTTTTTCAATCATTCAGATTTTGTGGATCAATCTGATCATGGATACTCTTGCCGCTATGGCATTTGGCGGAGAACCTATCCTCGACAGATATATGAAAGAACAGCCTGCAAAACGAACCGATAATATTCTGACATCATATATTAAGTCAGCAATAGGTGTAAGCGCAATATTTATCACCCTGGGTGCTGTCCTGATCCTCGAGAATGTAGGCGGGATCACTGCTTTCGTAACACCTGCAGGATGTGCGGATCCGGAACTTTATGAGAAGACCTTTATGTTTGCCTTCTTTATCTATGCGATTATCTTCAACAGTTTGAATACAAGGTCGGAGAAAATGAACCTGTTTGAGCATATCGGTGAGAATAAGAAATTTGTACTGGTAATGGGAGGAATCTTTATCCTTCAGACAATCATTATTGAAATCGGTGGACAGGTATTCAGTACAACAATGCTTGAGCCGAAAACTTTACTGGTATCTATGATACTTGCAGTGCTGATCATACCGGTGGACCTGATCCGAAAGGTGATCGTCAACGGATAAAATGTCAGAGTATCTGACGCAGATAATATTATAATAGGAAGAAAGAGCTGCCGCATCTGGCAGCTCTTTCTTAATGGAATTTTTGTAACTGTTCAGTATCTTCACAGTTACGAATTTTTTATTATTTCATATACTTTTCCAACACCGGAAACTGCACCGGCCCGATCTCGAGGAGCCGGCGGTGGAATTCTTTCAGGTTAAAATCGTCTCCGAGTTTCTTCTGGCTGGCGGTTTTGAGGTCGAGGAAATTAAGATACCCCCAGTAGTATTTCAGATAATTTCCGGGTGTTTCTACGATGTACTGGTAGATTTCGCTGACGGCAGATGCATTGGTGATACCGAAGGCTTTGAGGAAGGCTGCGGTGCGGGCACTGTCCCAGCCGCGGTAGTGGATGCCGATGTCGATCAGAGAATAGATGCACAGGTTCATGCTGCGGTTCAGCCATGCCAGTTGGACTGCATTCGTGGCGGCAGAATCTTTCATAAGGGAGGCGGCATATTCATATCCGTAGGATTCCACATAGGTGGCCCAGCCCTCCACATACCCGGAAGAGGTGATCAGGTAACGGATATCGGAAGGATTGCTTCTGGCAAAAGAAACCGTCTGATACAGGTGGCCGGGGAAACCCTCATGAGCCAGAGTGCCGAAGAGTTCCAGGCTGGTCGTGCGCCCGGAATCGTTGATGTAGATCACATTTGGGCTCTGAGTGTCGATGGGAGGTGTGAGATAAAAGGCGGGACTCAGAAAGCTTTTCATAGAGGAATGGACGGAGCGGATCTCATAAGTAACCTCGCCCAGAGCGGGGAAATCGTCCGCCATGAGTTGCGGAAGTGCGTCCAGCATCTGCTCAGGAGTCAGAGTGAGTTTGTCAGAGTATTTGGAGAGGCCGGAGATCAGGGAGGCATCTTTTTGCAGCATGGAACGGATCTGTTGGTAGTCGGACAGAAGCTGTGCGGACAGACGCTTCTCAATTCTTTTGACAGGGACATAGGTTCCGGTCTGGCTTCTGAGCAGGTAGAGGTAATATTCGCGCCCGCCGTCAAAGAATGCCAGTCCGCGGCTGCTTTTGCCGGTGCCGCGAAGCTTCTCAAGACCTGACATCAGTTCCTGATAGGCAGGGATCACTTCTTCACAGATCAGTCTGTGGTGATATGTACAGAGCTTCTGCTGGTCTTTATCAGACAGCGCGGGGTTGGAAAAGGTCTTTAATTTCTGCGCGAAAATATCGTCCATGTAATTGGAATCGGGATCTGCGATAAAGGACTGGCATTGTTTCAGGATACGGTCAAGGGTGGTGTCACTCATAAACAGCCCGGCCGACGACTTTTGCTCCTCAAGTTCAAGGATACTCCGGAAATAGGGCTTTATGGTGCCGAGAAGCTTCAGGTAATCAGAAATATCCTCACCGGTGTTGAAAGCATATTCCGCGAGAAGCACCGGAAGCTGTGCCTGTATGCCGAGACTGGAGCTTAGCGGCTCATCCAGAATGCTGTTTTTGCCAAGGGCAGCGCGGGTGTGGAAATAGAGAAGAAGCATATCGCAGGTGAGCTGGTTTTCATGGGAGAGCTTTGAGTAGGCGAAGGATTTCAGCTCGTTTTCGTATTCCCGGCAGAGGCTGGTTGTTTTGTCTGAGTCTGATAGAGCAGAGCCAAGAGTTGCTTCCGTTTTTTCGATTCCTCTTTTATGAGGGTTGGCGAGAGTGTAGTGGAGAGTCAGAGTGTTGCTGTTTACTTCTGACTGGAACAATTTTTCTGTAAATGATTCAAAACGGGAATTTTCCGGGACGAAATGGTCAGACAGACAGCCCATTCCGATTCCGACAGCGAAAATCAGACAGAGGGCAAGGATTCTTTGCGGGATACTCATGTGAATGCGCATAGTTACCTCGGGAGGTGCTTTTTACTATCTTATTGGAAAAGAGGGGAGAGTATGCTATGATAGTTAACGGTAAGAATAAGACAGGGACAGTTAGTTATACAGCAGTGGAGAGTACATCTGCGATAAAACGGAGGTATAAAATATGTCGGAAATTTATGATACAGCGATCCTGGGAGCGGGTCCGGCGGGAATCAGTGCGGCAATCTATGCTGCCAGGGCGAAGCTGAATACAATATGGTTGGACAGACAGTTTGCCAGGGGAGGACAGATCCTGAATACTTATGAGGTGGATAATTACCCGGGACTTCCGGGGATCAGCGGGATGGATCTGGGCGAGAAGATGGGAGATCATGCGGCCGGACTTGGCATGGAGCCTGTGAGGGAAAATGTTCTGTCGATAGAGGATGCCGGTGAAGTGAAGATTATCCGCACAAAGAAAAATGAATACAGGGCCAGAACCGTGATCCTTGCCTGCGGAGCCAGATACAGGATGCTGGGAATCCCGGGAGAGCAGGAACTCTCCGGGGTGGGAGTTTCTTACTGTGCTACCTGTGACGGGGCTTTTTTTAAGGACAAAGTTGTGGCTGTGATCGGAGGTGGAAATATTGCGGCGGAGGATGCCCTGTTTCTGTCGCGCATCTGCCGGAAGGTTTATGTGGTTCACAGACGGGATGCCCTTCGGGCAGATCAGATTCTCCGGGACAGCCTTCATACGGCAGAGAATATTGAGATGATATGGAACAGCACAGCGACAGAGATACAGGGAACGGATTGTGTGACCGGGCTGAAGCTTTGCAGTGTGAAGGATAACAGCGAATCTGTGATTGCTGTGGATGGTGTATTCATAGCAGTGGGAACTATTCCGGATACTGAGAAATTTAAGGGGATTGTTTCTGTGGATGAGAGTGGGTATATTATTGCAGGAGAGGATGGAATTACCTCTGCACCGGGGATTTTTGCGGCGGGAGACATTCGCACGAAGCAGCTTCGTCAGGTGGTGACTGCGGCAGCAG
>CAVCYJ010000201.1:0-5801 GCA_963605995.1 Holdemanella biformis
ACTGTTGATTGATAAACTTCCATGTTTTACAGCCATGCTGTCCACACTCCTTTTTATTTTATAGATATTTGCTGCAACTTTGTCTGTCGATTCACTGCTTTCTTACTTTTGCAGTCTGATGTCAAAACTACTCTCTTTTCTCTCTCATCATAGCTTTTAACTTCTGCAAGTTGCTTCTCTGAGAGATATAGTAATACCATTTACCTCAAAAGTCAAGAAAAAGTTAGCACTCATCCAAAATGAGTGCTAACAGTTTATTTTTTCTTCTTTTTGTAAATTACTACTCCTGCAATACATCCAACTGCAGCTGCCAGAATAAATATAAACGGTGCGATTGGAGTATTATCTCCTGTCTTTACTGCCGATTTTGTTGTAGTTCCATTGGGCTGCGGTGTAGGAGTTGCTGTGACAGTCTGTGCCTGAGTAATACTGAAGTTCACCTGTTTTGTATCCTGGTCTCCTGTATTCTCCCACGCTTTTCCATTGTACATCTGACGGTTAAATACAACCGTCAGTGTATAGGTTCCGGCTTTTGTGATTCCAAATGCCGCAGTGTAAGGTGCACTGCTCCAGCTGTTTGTGTTGATGACCTTCCAGTTATATGGTACATATCGGACATCTCCCTGTCCGGGATTCTCATTGTCCATGCCCGCACCAACTGCTGTAAAAGTAATCTTGGACTGTGTAGTGTATCCATCTGCGCTGATACCTGTGATCTGATTGTCTGCCGGATCCGCAATCTTTGCTTTACGTGCCGCCTTAACAGTAAAACTTACATTTACTTTTGCACTGATGTTTTGATCATTTTCAATTCTGACTGTTTCCGTATAAGCTCCCTCTTTGAGTCCATCCTTCGGACGTATTTTAAATGTACAGCTCTCACCCGGTGCAAGCTCTGCTGATGAAAGCTTGCCAATCTTAAAATCAGAAGCAGAAGGTGCATATAATGTCACATTTGTATTTCCCTCATTCGTCACAGTTACTTTCTGCGCTTCCGGTGCTTCACTGTATCCTGCTTTCACCTTTCCGAAATCCAGTGCTGAAGGACTTACTGATAATTTGTAAAACTTTTCTGCCTCCGAAACTGTAACAGAAGCATTCACTGCTGTCAGCTGCGTTTTCTCTCCATTTTCATCTGTCTGAATAATCTGGATACTTTCCGTATAATTTCCTGCAGTCAGTCCGGTCACAGGTGTTACTGTAAATGTTGCAGTCTCTCCCGGATTCAGAACAGATGCTGAAAGTTCTCCGATTTCAAAGTTCTCTGCTGTCGGCTGAACCATAGAAACGATCGTATTTCCTGTATTGGTAAGAGTAACTGTTGTACTCTCCGGAATGTCATACCCTTCTTTCAGTTTATCATAGCTGACACTGGCCGGATCCGCCTGCACTTCTGTTATCTGCTCCTGTGTGCTTTTTACGGAAACCTCTGCTGAAACCTGCGCTGAAACCTCTGCATCTTCTTCACTGGCAAAAATCAGTGTATCACTGTAGTCACCTCTGGCAAGGTCTTTTTTCGGACGTACCATGAACATGAGAGATTCCCCTTTTGCAATCTGTACACTGGACGCTGTTTCACTTCCGTCTTCTGCCATAATGTCAAAATACTCTGACTGCGGTACCTTCAGGGTCAGTGTGCTGTCTCCGGTATTGGTCACTGTCACAGAGAGCGTTTCATTAACGGTTGTGTAATTCTCCTCAAGATCAGTAAATCTGAGATTTTCCACATTGATATCCAGCGACTGCGCTTCCAGAGCGGCTGCCGTGTTGTCCTCTTCTGCATTCCCGTTTTCACTGTCCTGAGCAGACTTTCCGTTTTCATCCGTCTGGACTTTTCCATTTTCATCTATCTGAAGCTGTTCTTCTGTGTATATTTTCATCTGAGAATCATCAGTTTCACCTGAATTGTCAGCTTCATCGGGTGTTTCATCTGAAGCAGTATCCTGTGAATTGTCTGTCTGCTGCTCATCCTCTGTATCATATATGGTCTTCGTTTCTTCTGTCTGATCCTCCGTATCCTGAGTCTCATTCCGGTTCTGATCCTGGTCATCAGTCTGATCCTGAGAATTCTCACTGTTCTCTGCTTCATCAGCAGCCTCTTCCAGTTGCGCGTCTTCGGTTGTATCTGTATTCTGCTCAGCTACAGCCTTAGCTTCTTCCTCTGTTGCAGCTACCTCCATAGTTTTGGCCGTGAGCGTACCTGTCAGTTCACTTCCCTCTGCCGGTGTAAGCTCAAGAACCAGTTTATAGCCCAGATCATCCTGTGTAATTGTATAAGCCTTCTCAGTTCCCACCTGAGTCAGCTGTTTTTCATCCGTCTCCCTTGACCACGAAAAAATAAAATCCTCATCCGTCACATCTTCCGGTATAACCTTCGAGTAGTCTGCATTTAATGTCACTCCCACGGCTGCAAGCCCTTTAATCTTAAGCTTACCGCCCAGTTCTCCTGACGGAGCTGCTGCAAAAACCATGGATGGTATCAGCGATATTACCATCAGTACAGCCATTACAATCGCAAGAAATCTCTTTCTCTCCATCTGTAGTCCTCCTTTTTATTTATTAATCCACAGCACTTTTCTCATTCTCTGTATGGTGTTATTATAGCATCACTCTTTTTTTTTATGTAATCTGAATTTTTCATATGACTGTTTCCGGCTACACAAAAAGAAGCAGCTCCTGAGTATCGGATTTCTGTTCCGATCTTCAGGAGCTGCTATCAGCCACTTTTTTGCAGGGTACTGTTACCGTTACCCCTCTACAATCAGATATCTGCCATCCGGCAGGGCAAAAACCTCACTGGCTTCTTCCAGTTCTTCCTCTGACATTCCTCCCACATCAGCACCAGCTTCTTCCAGATATTCTCTCACCTCTGAAATGGAATCCACCACCTGTGCCATACATTCCTCAAGGAATGCCTCTGCCGCTTCATAAGATTCAGCAACCGGCTCCGGAAAAAGCTGTCCCTGTTTTTCCAGGAAAATGTTAATACATTCTTCTGTGTACATTGTCAATTACCTCCTCAATATTTCCCCCTGCCCGTATCAGATCCTCAAGAATGATTTCAACGCGCTCCGTCACATAGGAAGCCGCTGTCCGGACTCCTTCTCTGGAATGAGCCATAGCAAAGCTGTATTTTACTGCTTTAAGCATTTCTATATCATTATTTTCATCTCCGAATACCATACACTCATCCGATGAAATATGATATCGTTTCTGATATTCCCTGATTCCCCTGGCTTTATTTGTACCAAAAGGAATAAAATCAATCCATTCATTACCTGAAGTAACAACAACGCATTTCTGTCCAAAACGTTCTGTCCAGTATTTTACAGATTCATCTGTGATACCATCCGGTTCAAAAACTGCCAGTTTCATGATGGGATCTGTCATTTCATCCAGACTGTTCACAAATCTGCATTCATTTTTCACCTCATAAAGCATATGATCATGGAATTTCTGCGTCTTCGGCATCAGATAATGATAGTCTTTTGCAGAACAGGTAAACTCGGCATCTTTTCTGTCCATGATAGTCAGAATAATTTCTCTCGCCAGTTTCCTGTCAAAGGAATCCTGATACAGAACTTCCCCATGGTCTACTGCCAGGGCACCATTTTCAGAAATATAGGAAATTTCCGATACTACAGGTGCAAACAGCTTTGTCATGTTCGGATACTGTCTCCCACTGGCCGCCACAAACATAATATCCATCTCTTTCAGCTGTCGGATCAATGGAAAAATCCTTTCCGGCAAAGATTGCGCTTTATTTAAAAGCAATGTTCCGTCAAGGTCACTTGCGATCAGCTTAATCATTTCCGTGTTCCTCACATATCTTTACTAAATCCAGTGGTTTCTCAGCTATCAGGTCTGCACCGTTTTCATTTAGTTCCCTGCGGTCACGGAACCCCCAGAGCGCACCGACTGTAAACATTCCTGCTGCTTTTCCGGTCTGCATATCTGTACTGGTGTCGCCTACATACATGCACTCTTCCGGCTTTACAGCAAATTTCTCAGCTACCATCAGAGGACCATCAGGTGCCGGTTTTCTGCGGATGGCATCGCTTTGTCCAACAACCAGGTCAAATTCCTCACCGAAAAGCTGCGCGATTACTTTAACAGCTGCAGGATGTGGTTTGTTGGAGCAGACTGCCAGTTTCATTCCGTATTTTTTCAGTTCTTTTAATGTTTCCGGCATTCCTTCATATGGTACAACCTTATACATCGGATCTGCTGCAAACATCTCTCTGTAAAGCTTCTGTCCTTCTTCATAATGAGTCAGTTCCGGATCACCGGCATCCTTGAGTGCACGGCGGATCAGCATGTTCGCACCCTCGCCGCTGTAATATCTGAAATTATCAACCGGAAGTGTTTTTAATCCGAATTTCTCCATAATAATATTAGTCACATATGCCATGGAATCCAGTGTATCTGCCAGTGTTCCATCCAAATCAAATATGCATGCCTTAATCATCTTTCGTCATCCTCTCAAGTTAATTCCTGATTTCTTCATTTCATAAAATAATCTGGCAACAGGAAGTCCTACCACATTATTATAATCTCCGCAGATTCCTTTTACATAGATTCCAAAAAGTCCCTGTATACCATAGCTTCCGGCTTTGTCCATCGGCTCTCCTGTGGCAACATATGCCCGGATTTCTTCATCCGATACCGGGTAAAAAGTCACGTCTGTATTCTCATAAAAAGTGTCTTCCGTCCAGACTCCGGCCTTCTTCTCCCATACGGCAACACCGGTGTATACCTGGTGGGTATTTCCCCGAAGTTTTTTTAATGTATTTGCCGCATCTTCCGCATCGTGAGGTTTGCCAAGAATCATGTTCTCAAACACGACTACTGTATCTGCTCCGATCACAATAGTTCCATCTGCACTGTTTTCTACTGTGCGCATAACAGAAACAGCCTTGTCTCCGGCAAGCTGCATAACCGCTTCCTTCGGATTATCTGAGATACGCTTCTCCTCACCTGACGCAGGTATCACTTCGAAATTCACACCTGCCCGCTCCAGTAATTCTTTTCGTCTGGGTGAGGCAGATGCCAGAATAATTCTCTTCATAAATAATCTCTTCTTTCCTGTCATAGTATACCGTGTATCTTTTTGGTATGCAACCGCTTTTGATAAAAGTTTTGCTTTTCTTTTATGATAAAAAGTATTAAAATAAAGATAATTTATATCTGAAAGGAGTTTATGAATATCATGGCAAAAATTAATAAATACTGGGGTTTTGTAGCAGTAGGTGCTCTTACAGCAGCGGCTGCAGGTGCCGTAGCTGCACTTATCGCCAAGCGAGGTTCCTGTAAGGAAGACTTTGATTTCGAAGATGATTTTGATGACTTCGATCTGAGTGAAGAAAAAGCGGCAGAAAACAATGACACTGCTGAAGCTGTTGAGGATTTCCAGGCATGGGAAGAACACACTGATGAACAGACTAAGGAAACTGAAAATAGCACCGAAGAACCTGCTGATGCTGAAGAATCTGTCAAAGTTGATACCAATACCTCTGCTGAAGTCGAAATCAAAGATGAAGAAGAAGTCGAAGATGCTGACGAACCTTCTCATTTCGAAGAAGCTATTGAAGCAGTATCTGAAACTGAATCCGAAGAATAATCAACAGGAAATCCAGGTAAATCAGGTAAGTAATGAGACGGATTTTTTATCCGCACAACAAAAAAACCACCCTGTCATTCACATTTCGGTGAACTTGATATGGTGGTTTTTTTATTTTCTTATATCTTATGCTTTCGGCAGTTTGAATGAACTCTTCAGAGATACGATACGGTTAAATACC
>CAVCYJ010000202.1:0-5778 GCA_963605995.1 Holdemanella biformis
TTTTATATAATGTTTATTTTTTAACGCTTATTGTTTATAGTCATATTGTCTCTATGTAGTCTTCTATAATTTTAATTGCCGCCCCCAGTGCTGACGCCTCCGACTTACAGTCACATGCCCGTACATAATTACCGTCATGCCCGAACAGATTCTTCTCAGCAACTCTCTGTCTCAATTGCAGCACATATGGTCCAATATGGTTTCCGACATATCCTCCCAGGATAACTTCACAGTCAAAACACATCCTCAGATTATCAACCGCAATCGCAAGATCGTCCAGATATTCTTCCCATATTTTCCCAAACCCGGTATTTCCTTTCTCTAACTCTTCAAAAAAAGTTTCCAGTCGACCATCCACACGATCTGCAAGGCAGAGCGCAGAACAATACGCATCCAGGCATCCCCTCTTTCCGCAATAGCATTCTTTGCCTCCAGGGTGTATCACCATGTGCCCAAATTCCGCACTTCTCCAATTATCCCCCTGATACATGTTCATGGCTTCCAGCTTACTGCCTCCAGATATCTCTTCACTGCCATTTTCAAAAAGGATTGCGCCTCCCACTGTATTACTTAACATCAGGTATGCCATATTACCATGTCTTTCATGTACCACACTCTCCGCAAGCGCAGCACAGTTTGCATCATTCAGCAAAATCACCGGATACCTGAAATGTTCTGCCCACTCCCGGAAGGATACATTATAAATATCAAGTGCATTAGAATATGTGATAATCTGTTTCCTGCTATCCACAATACACGGCATCGAAATCCCTATTCCCAGAACTTTATTTTCCGGAATCTCATTCTCCTGCACAAAATCATCGATAATCCCGGACAGCTCATCCATATAAGCATTCGAATGTTCAAAGCGTTTTCTGACGCGTACATACTTTAATGTTTTTTCAGACAGATCTGTATAAGTAATTCCCACATGATTGGCAGTCAGATCAATTCCCACTGCATACTTTACATCCTGTACTGCTGCAATCGCTTTTGCCTTTCTTCCTCCTGTAGACTTCAGTTCTCCGACTTCCCGCAAAATGCCTGCTTCTTTTAATTCATTCACGATCGTCAGAACTGTCGGTCCGCTGATATCCAATGCCGCCGAAATCTCCGGCATGCTTGTTTCTGTCCGTCCATTCACATATCTGAATACATGATTTCTGTTCTGTTTCTTTACTTCTACACTATTTGCGCTTCTCTTCATAATTTCTGTCTTTCAGCTTTGTTAAACCTTTTATTTAAGTGTCTTTATAACATATATATTATATCATGATCACACAAAACGCAAGCATTTTTCCACAAATTTTCGCGTTATTTTTTTATCAATTTGTATACTTTTATATATTATTCAGATATTTAAGAATAACAATGCTTCAACCGGATGCGCAAATCCCAAATTTAACCGATACAAGCCACTCCTGATAAGCTGCGAAGCAGCTATTCGGTTATAAATCCATAAAAAGCTGTCAAATAAGACGGCACGGTACCGAAAAATGCTGAGTTCCCTACCAGTTCATGATCTCAATTGCTTTCTTCTCGATTTCCAGGCCTGACTTATAGCGTTCCATAAAAATATCAAACCCTGCCTTATCTTCCGGATATGGTTTGATCGTCTGACCGGATAATCCGCAGAAAATCCTGTTATCCAGATAATCCTCCAGCTTCTCTCCTTCTTTCTTATCTATAAGGTAAGCTGCCAGAAGTGCAATTCCCCATGCACCTCCCTCACTGGCTGTATCCATAACCGTGACAGGTGCTCCCACAGCAGCCGCCAGATATCTCTGTCCTACTCCTTTTGTTTTAAAGAATCCACCATGTCCCATAATCCGTTCAACTTTTACCTTTTCATCTTCCATCAGGATATCCAGTCCCATTTTAACTGCCCCAAGTGAAGTATAAAGATGGGCTTTCATAAAGTTTGCCAGATTAAAGTGACTCTCCGGAGTACGCAGGAATGCAAGTCTTCCTTCATTGATCATGGTGATATTTTCTCCTGAATAGTATCCGTAGGCAAGAAGTCCGCCGCAGTCAGCATCTCCATTCAGGGAATTCGTGTAAAGCTTCTCAAAAAGTTCTCCTGCCTTTACATCATATCCCATCAGTTTCGCAAATTCTCCAAACAGTCCCACCCAGGCATTCAGATCAGAGGTTCCATTGTTTGCGTGAGACATTGCGCACGGAAATCCTGTCGGAGTAGTTACCATATCAATTTCTCTGTAGACTTTGCTGAGCTGTTTCTCCAGTACGATCATTGCAAAAGTACTGGTTCCCGCAGATACATTTCCTGTTCTCGGCGCAACAGAATTCGTTGCTGTCATTCCGGTTCCTGCATCTCCTTCAGGCGGACATAACGGGATTCCTGCCTGTAAGCTGCCGGACTCATCCAGAAATGCAGCACCTTCTTCTGTCAGAGCACCTGCCGGTTCCCCTGCTGTCAGAACCTCCGGGAAGATATCCCTGAGCTTCCAGGCATACTGATATTTCTCCGTAAGTCTGTCAAACTTTTGTACCATCTCTTCATTGTAATCATGTGTCTCGGAGTCAATCGGAAACATTCCTGCAGCATCACCAATCCCGATGACACGCTCTCCTGTCAGTTTCCAGTGGATATACGCACTGAGTGTTGCTACATAATCCAGATTTCTGACATGCTCCTCCTGATCCAGAATCCTCTGATATAAGTGTGCCACGCTCCAGCGGAGAGGAATATTAAACTGAAAAAGATCTGTCAGTTCATCTGCTGCCTCCTGAGTATTGGTGTTTCTCCATGTCTGAAATGGTGCAATCTGTTTTCCCGTCTTATCCAGTGCCATATATCCGTGCATCATGGCACTGATACCAATTGATCCGATATTCCGGAGAGTAACCCCATAAATCCGCTCAACTTCTTTTCTCAGAGAACTGTAACAGTCGCGGATCCCTGTATGTATCTCTTCCAGACTGTAAGTCCAGATATTATCAATAAAAGAATTCTCCCAGTCATGGATTCCCACTGCCAGTACATTTCCGGCAAAATCTATCAGAACCCCTTTGATTCTGGTTGAGCCAAGCTCAATTCCAAGAGCTGTTTTTCCGTTTATGATCAAATCTCTTGCGTTCATTTTCCTCCTCCTGTCTGTCCCAGACAATCATCGGATACAGGATTCTCTCTGACTGATCAGTGCAGAAAGCCCCTGTATCCGAAACCGTCCAGCTTTAAACATATTCTTCAAATCAATCTCTGCATTTTTTAGAAACAGGTAAATGCTCCGTCAATCACGAAATCCGAACCTGTTGTAAATGTGCTTGTATCACCTGCGAGATATACACAGATTGATTCCAGTTCTTCCGGTTTACCCATTCTGCCAAGAGGTGCCATTTCATTCCATTTCTCGATCAGAGGAACCAGTGTCGGAGAATTCAGGGTAAGTTCTGTTCCGATATATCCCGGACTGATGCAGTTTACACGTACCCCGCGTTTTGCCCATTCAATAGCGAGAGATTTCGTTAACTGGATCACGCCAGCTTTGGATGCGTTATATGCACACTGCGGCTGCGGCACGTTTACAATATGCGCAGACATGGAAGCTGTATTGATGATAGAGCCACCGCCATGTGCCAGCATATATTTGCCTGCTGCAATGTCTGTAAGGAAAATTCCGTTCAGATTAATATTGATGACTTTGTACCACTGCTCATATGTCATCTCTTCTGCCGGAGCGTTGATGCAGATACCTGCATTGTTGTGACAGAAATCAAGTCCGCCCAGTTCATCAACAACCTGCTCAACCATTGCATCTACCTGTGCTTTGTCCGTACAGTCAGTCTTAACAGCAATTACTTTTCTGCCAGTTTTCTCCGCCAGCTCTTTTGCTGTTTTCTGCGCTTCCTCGTAGTCAAGGTCAACGATCGCTACATCTGCACCTGCCTCTGCAAAAGCTGTTGCTGTGCATTTTCCGATTCCTCTCGCTGCACCTGTTACAAAACCTTTTTTTCCATCCAGTCTCATTCTCTCAATAATTCCCATAATGCTTCTCCTTTTCCGGTTTATTTGTGTTATTTTTTTGTCTAATTTATTTTGTAAAATTATTTATCAAATTATAATTACATAATAATCAATAAGTGTCCTTTCGTCAATCTGTAATTATTTCTAATGTTTTCCCGGTAAAACTATGCAATTTCAATAATAGACGCTTTTTTTTCTCTTTGTTATAATAAAATTGCAATTTCATTTTGCAAAATATTTTTATAAAACAGGTGACACTATATGAAAAAAAGCATCACGCCAAATCAGATCAGGGAAAATAACCGAACCCTGATCTATCAGTATATTTATAGAAAAAAAAAGGTTTCGCAGCAGGATATCGCTTATGACCTTCATCTGAGCCGTCCAACTGTGACAACCAATCTTTCTTCCCTGGAGGAAGACGGACTTATCATCAAAGACGGACTAATTGACACAGAATATGTAGGAAGAAAGGCAAATGCCTATACTGTCGTTCCTGATTTTCGAGTTGGAATTGGTGTTGAGATTCTAAAAAAAGAAGTAAAGATGATTATTGTTGATCTCTATGGAAGAAAAATAGAACGTTCTGTATTTGAAATTTCTTATAAAGACGAAGATTCTTATTTCGAACAGATAGCCTCACAGATTCTCTCCTTTAAAGATTCTGTTGGAATCCATGATGAACAGATCCTTGGAGTCGGTTTTGCCATACAGGGACTTGTTTCTCCGGATTCACAGACCATACTGTACGGAAAAATCCTGGAATGTACCGGACTCTCTATCAATGCTTTTACCAGATACCTGCCCTATCCATGTTCTTTTATGCACGATGCAGACAGTGCGGCTGTCTCTGAGCTCTGGGTTTCACCGGAACTGAAAGATGCCTGCTATCTCTCCATCGGCAGACATCTTGGAGCCTCTCTGATCGTAAACCGCAAGATTATCACCGGTAAGCACGGACATAATTCCACCATAGAGCATGTACAGATGGAACCAGATGGTCAACTCTGCTACTGTGGAAAGTATGGATGTATGGAAACCCTCTGTTCCCTGAATGCACTTCTTAACAACAATGAAACACTGGACAGCTTCTTTGAAAAAGTCCGAAACAGAGAGCAAAATGCGAACATACGCTGGCAGAAATATCTGTCACATCTTGCCAGAGCCATCAATCTTCTGCATCTGATCTATGATCAGGATTTTATCCTGGGCGGATACCTCGCACCTTATCTTCTGGAAAAAGATCTTTCTTATATTTATGAAGAGATCCGCAGGATGACCACGTTCCCGGAAAATCAGGACTTCCTGCATATCAGCAAAATGCCGAAGCACAATATTACGATCGGTGCAGCATTACCGTATATCCAGGAATTTCTGAATATGTAAACTATAATATAAAGTAAAGTTTTTGAGGATGATATACATGTCAGGCGGATAAAATCATCCTCTTTGCTATTTGCCTATAACATAGAAACCTTTCCTGCTCTCGTCACAATATCCGCATCCCTGGATATGATATACAACAACGCGATCTCCCTCTTTAAAATCCAGTACGCCTTCCCCCACCTGTACAACCTGGCCACTTGGCTCATGACCGGCAATGACATTATCATATCTTGCTCCACCTGTCTTATCTGTATGTTCATAGTATAGCAATCCTCTAAAATAATGCATTTTAATCCAGTCCATCAGAGCGTGAAATCCTGCGTCAGATATCTTTGCCGTGCGTCAGCACGCCTGCAGATATCTTTCTTGTCTTTCGCGTTCTGCTGAACTGTCTTAAATGCATT
>CAVCYJ010000203.1:0-5771 GCA_963605995.1 Holdemanella biformis
ATCCGCTTCGCTACTTGCTCATAACCGAATAACTGCTCCGCAGTTTATCAGGAGTGGCTTGTACCACTCCTGATACAGGCAAGTCCCCACCCACTGCTTATTGCTTTTCGCAATTGAAGCAGAGGACTTACCTGATTCGGTTAAATTCAGAAAGGAGATCCGTTATGTTATATATCAAAAGTCTGGAGCAGGCTGTTCCTGTTTTCAAGGCACTTGGTTCGGAGCTCCGTGTACGGTTGATCCAGATTCTCCTTGAACATCAGGAAATGAATATGAACGAGCTGGCTTCCAGTCTGGGGATCACCAACGGTGCCCTGACCAGCCATGTAAAGAAACTGGAGGAAGCCGGAATCCTTGCGATTCTGCCGGAGCACTCCGGCCACGGCAATCAGAAAGTCTGCCGCATCAACGTTGACAAGATCCTGGTTGATATTGCCTACAATAATGAAAGTCCGGCTGAGAACAGTTATTCTATCGATATTCCAATTGGCAATTATTTTAATTATTCGGTTTTTCCAACCTGCGGTCTGTCTACTACCGATAATCTGATCGGAGAAGTAGATGATCCACGTTATTTCGCTCATCCAAGCCATGTAGATGCAAGGATCCTGTGGTTCGGCCGTGGTTTTATCGATTACCGTATTCCGAACATGCTGCCGCCGGGACAGAAAATTGACCGTCTGACCCTGTCATTCGAGATCAGTTCGGAAGCTCCGGGAGTCAACAGTGACTGGCCTTCCGATATCTCATTCTTCCTGAACAATACAAAAATCGGAACCTGGACAAGTCCCGGAGATTTCGGTGATGTTCACGGTATGTTTACACCTGACTGGTGGTTTCCGAACTGGAATCAATATGGTCTGCTGAAGATGCTGGTCATTGACCGGCACGGCACTTTTATTGACGGTCTGAAGATTTCAGAGGCAAATACTCAGCAGCTTACTTTCACTTCCCAGGATGATATGGTATTCCGTTTCCAGGTAGATGAACCGTCCCAGAATATCGGTGGTCTGACACTCTTTGGAAAAGATTTCGGAAACTATAATCAGGACATCAATGTGAAGGTTCATTATACTCCGAACGTGTAATTTCAAAGCAGAAAAAGCAGAGAGCCTGTGCATTCTTCCGCACAGCTCCCTGCTTTTATCATTTTTTGCTGTATTTATTTTTTATTCTCCGCGCATCCAGACTCTCATCTGATTTTCCCCGCGGTTACCCCAGGTATAATATGGCACTGCTGTCAAAGTTGCCGGCATCCTCACCGGGGCGACTTCACTGTACAGAGAATCTCCTGCTGTTTCCAGTCTGTGTGCTTCAATCTTAAGCAGAACACAGCCTTCCAGCGGACCTTCTTTGCAAACTTCCTCTTCCATCTTCGTATCTTCAGGAATATGGTAAGACTGAAGCAGTCCCGGGTTGTCCATGCCCTCGAAGCAGTAGACGATCGGACCGCGCATAAACGCTACACAGCCTGCGTCCTCTCTTACCTTGAGGTTTGCATAAATCTTACGGATCTTCATCGGGAAGACAAGCTCTACTTCATCTTTTTCCCACACCCGTTTCAGGATCAGATAGCCTTTTTCCACATCTGCACTGATATTTTCCACTTTTCCGTTGATACGCACCTCAACAGATTCCGGACGTACCCAGGATGGAATGTGGATTCCCAGAATGGTTTCTTTCTCTGTTTTTCCGGTCACATGCCAGGTCACTTTTCCGTCCCATGGATAGTTGCTCTCCACAGTTACATCCATCTTGTCAAAATGAGCTTCTGTGCCTGCCGGAATATGAGAATACACACCATCTTCTGTCTCGCTCCACAGATATTTGCCCAGAGACATCAGCAGACGCACTACATTCGGAGGACAGCATGCGCAGGTATACCAGCCCGGTCTCTCCGGCAGAACATGTTTATGTCCGTATAATTTTCCGCTGACTCCCGGTTCGGTTTCCAGTGGATTTACATAGAAAAATCTCTTTCCATCAAGCTGCATTCCACTGATGATCCCATTATAAAGTGCACGCTCCATCACATCTGCATAGCATCCGTCCAGTTCATTATCAAGCATCCTTCTTGCAAAAAATACCAGTCCGATGGATGCGCAGGTTTCTGCATAAACAGTGTCATTTGGCAGGTCATAATCAATAGTAAATGCTTCTCCGTCTACCGTGCTGCCGATTCCTCCTGTAATATACATTCTCTTCTGAGTCATGTTCTCCCAGAGATCACAGCATGCCTGATAGAGTTTTTCATCTTTGTAAAGGGAAGCCAGTTCTGCCATGGCAGTGTACATATAGACTGCACGAACACTGTGTCCCACTGCTTTCTTCTGTTCGTAGACAGTGGCATGGACCTGATTATACTCTCTGTTATTCACATCCATATCAAAGTGAACCCAGCCTCTTTTTTCCTTTTCTTTGACAAAATAGTCCGGATCTTTTCCACGCTGTTCGATGAAATATCTGGCAAGATTTCTGTAATTTTCTTTTCCGGTTACTTCATAAAGGCGCAGAAGTCCCAGTTCAATTTCCTGATGTCCCGGGATACCAGGCTCCTTACCTTCTTCTGTTCCGAAACGTTTCTCGATATGCTCTGCCATACGCTCCATCACATGAAGCAGACGGTCTTTTCCGGTCACTTCATAGTAAGCCGCTGCGGCTTCCATCATATGTCCGGCGCAGTATAATTCATGGCATTCCTGCAGATTCTGCCAGCGGTGTTCCGGTTCTTTGACGGTAAAAAATGTATTCAGGTATCCATCATCCTGCTGTGCTTTTTCAATGATCTCAATAACCTTATCCGCACGTTCTTCCAGTTCCGGATCCGGGCGTACCTCCAGTGCATATGCCACACCTTCCAGCCACTTGGCAACATCACTGTCCTGGAAAACCATGCCGTAAAATTCGCCTTCTTCCAGTCCTGCCGCAATACGGAAGTTCGCCAGCGCGTGGCTTTTCTCCACTCCCGGAATCTCGTCATTTAATATTTTTTCCTGATAAGGAATGACTGTATCCATTACCAGTTCCTGATATCCATGCCAGAATTTGTCTGTTACTTTTACCTTGTTTAATAACCCTTCTTTTAAACTTTCTTTCATTTCTGCACCTCCCATTTTGCCGGAAGATCCGGACATTTTCTTATCTTCTGTACAGCCCGCAGTTCCACAAAGCACCCGCAGAGTCTGCACATCCCATTCATTAAACGGTTGCAGGTACTGCATATGTTCAGTCTTGTCTCATAGGTCTGCTGATCCACTTTCAGCTCCTCATCCATACGTCGGATATAGCGTGACAGATCCTCATAAAAAGCTTCTTCATTATTCTGCCCCGGCAGACATTTCCTGCACACACGCAGCTTCCCGTTCATACCTTAGTCTCCTTTTTTGGTTGTTCTTTATCTCACTTCCAGATGAAGAACACTGCATCTCGGAATTGTAAACTTAATTCCTTCTGCTGTTTTTTCTGCCTCATTAAATTCTTTTACACGTACCTGATCCGGTCTTTCAAATGTATTCATCTCATGCATTTCACCGTGTACGATTTCACCTCTGACTTCATTTACCTGATAATCCGTCAGAATGGTTCTGATCTCATAATCTCTATCAAGAGACAGGTTTGTCAGCGTGATATGTACAACTCCATCTTCCGTTACAGATACAGATTCCGTCAGGTTCGGTACCTGCCACTCTTCTTCCACACCAATGGTTTCTGTCTCAACAGAACTGTCTACCAGCATCGCATCCTGATGATATTTATACATATCGAATACATGATAGGTTGGTGTCAGGATCATATCAGTGCCATCTGTAAGAATCACAGACTGAAGCACGTTTACGATCTGTGCAAGGTTCGCCATTTTTACTCTGTCACTGTGTTTGTTGAAAATATTCAGAGTGATACCTGCGATCAGGGCATCTCTCATTGTATTCTGCTGATACAGGAATCCCGGATTTGTGCCTGGTTCTACTGTATACCATGCGCCCCATTCATCAACGATCATACCGATTTTTTTCTCAGGATCATATTCATCCATGATGTGTCCGTGGCGCTCGATCAGTGTTTCCATAAAGAGTGCTTTATTCAAACTCTTATACCATACTTTATCATCAAAATCTGTGGCACTTCCCTTAATCTCCCATCCTTCCGGATGCACATAATAATGAAGGGAAAGACCATCCATGTTTCCATGAAGCTCTTTGAGACAGTGGTTATGTGTTGTCTTTAATACTTCAGAAGTCCACTCATAATCATCTACATTTGCACCGCAGCAGATTTTTTGAACCGTATGTTCCGGATGATAATTGCGGACATAGGTCTGGTAACGGCGATATTCATTTGCATAAAAATCAGGGTTCATATTTCCGCCGCATCCCCAGTTCTCATTGCCTACACCAAAGAAATCCAGCTTCCATGGTTTCTCATGACCGTTTTTCTTTCGGAGATCAGCCATCGGAGAAACGCCCTCAAATGTAATATACTCAACCCATTCAGACATTTCCTGTACAGTTCCGCTTCCCAGATTTCCATTAACATATGCCTCACATCCAAGCTGTTCGCAGAGTTCGAAGAATTCATGAGTACCAAAGCTGTTGTCTTCTACAACTCCGCCCCAGTGTGTGTTGATCATTTTCTTACGTGTTTCCTTCGGTCCGATACCATCTTTCCAGTGGTATTCATCTGCGAAACATCCACCCGGCCAGCGAAGTACCGGAATCTTAATCTTCTTCAGTGCTTCCACTACATCTGTACGCATTCCGTTCTTATTTGGAATCGGAGAATCTTCACCTACATAAATTCCTTCGTAAATACACCTGCCCAGATGCTCTGAGAAATGTCCGTAAATCTCTTTGTTGATTTTGCTCTGTTTTTTTGATGGATTGATTACAAGCTTAGCCATTTTTACCTCCACAATTGGTGTTTTTATGTATTTATTTTACTTTTTTCTAAAATAATATACTTTATTTTGTTTTATTATTATACACAACTTCTATCTGATATTCAATATGTTTTTCTGCAAAAATGCTTTTTCAAACACACTCCGTTCACAGTAACGAGGTCAAAATTCATTCCAGATTGTCTGCGGCAATGGAATTTTGGTAGTAGCGTGTGAACAGTAACCGCTCTAAAACAGTTATTCAAAATATCAGAGATAAAATCATCCTCTTCTCTACGCAGTTCTATACCGGATAACTACTCCGCAGTTTATCGGTTAAATCCCGTGTTGATGCAGATATTTCTCTCTGGTTGCAAGTCCTCCTCTGATATGCCGTTCCTGCTTGTTCACATCCAGAACCTGTCTGACTTCACATGCCAGTCCGGGATTGAGCTGGCTGAGACGGTCAGTACAATCCTTATGCACTGTACTCTTACTGATTCCAAATTTCTTTGCAGCCTGACGCACCGTCGCCTTTGTTTCAATAATATAATTTGCAATTTCCACTGCCCGCTCTTCGATATAATCTTTCACGGATAAGCCTCCGAAGACGCTGTTTTTACAGTGTATGCATTTTAATTATCTGTTATGTTGTATTTATATCCTGCTGTATAACACAAAAACAGCCGCCCTTACCGGGCGACCGTCGTATGGGATTTCCCATTTCTTATGTCAAGCGGATATTCGCAATCCGCTTCGCTACTTGCTCATAACCGAATAACTGCTCCGCAGTTTATCAGGAGTGGCTTGTACCACTCCTGATACAAGCAAGTCCCCACCCACTGCTTATTGCTTTCCGCAATTGAAGCAGGGGACTTACTTGATTCGGTTAAATTTA
>CAVCYJ010000204.1:0-5710 GCA_963605995.1 Holdemanella biformis
GACAAAAAATCTGCTCACAAAATCAAGCACAAAAAGATTCCGAGAGTACATTACTCAGTTTGGAGGTTTTATTTTTATGTATAATGAAATAAAAGATTTCGCTGCACCGGAGCTGGATGTATATGCCAGATTATCCGAAGTACAGCTTTTGAGGTATTATGAACCGGAGCCGGGGATTTTTATTGCGGAGAGTCCGAAGGTAATTGAACGTGCCCTGAACGCAGGGTATCAGCCTATCTCTTTTCTGGTAGAATATAAAGGTCTGGAAGGGGAAGCAAGGACACTGCCGGGACGTTTTCCGGAAGTTCCGGTTTATACTGCAGAATATGAACTTCTGGTTAAGCTTACCGGATTTGCCCTTACACGCGGAATGCTCTGCGCGATGCGCAGAAATCCACTGCCATCTGTAGAAGAAATCTGCAGAAATGCCAGTCGGATAGCAGTGCTTGAGAATGTGGTGAATCCTACAAATATCGGAGCTATTTTCCGCTCAGCGGCGGCACTTCATATGGATGCAGTGCTTCTGACCGGAGGATGCAGTGATCCGCTTTACCGCCGCGCAGCCAGAGTCAGCATGGGAACTGTATTCCAGATTCCCTGGACATACTTTGATAAAAAAACTGCCTGGTCGCAGGAGGGGATAGAGATATTGAGAAGCCTTGGATTCAAAACAGCAGCAATGGCTCTGCGTGACGATTCTGTAGGAATTGATGATAAGACACTTCAGTCAGAAGAAAAGCTGGCAGTTATTCTTGGAACCGAGGGTGACGGCCTCGCATCACAGACCATCGCAGACTGTGACTATACGGTAAAGATACCGATGTCTCACGGAGTAGATTCACTGAATGTAGCGGCAGCCAGTGCAGTGGCATTCTGGGAACTGGGGCGCAGATGATCCGGCTCTGTGGAATCCGTCCGAAAACAGAGAACAAAATCCGGTTTAACCGAATCAGGCAGCAGTTTTTGCCTTAAAAGCGATTTGTGTATCAGTGGAAGAAACAGAAGCAGTTTCTTCGGAAGAATAGCGAGAACCTGTTCTGTACAGATATAAAATACCGCCGAAAAATCCGAAGATCAGTCCGCTGTAACCCGCAGAACAGAGAAGAATTGTAATCTGTGTGATCGCAGACATACCACCCACCAGGCACACTACAGAACCTCCAAGAAAACCGGTTGCTGTCCAGCCAATCAGCAATACTGCCAGAAACAGGGCAGCAGCCTGGGATTTATTCAGTTGTTTATTAATACCATTCCATAAAATTTCGTACATAACAACACCTCATTTCTTATTGATACATTTCACTTTGTATTTCTTTTATCTGAATTAAAGTATAAAGAGTTCATGTAAAATGCACACGCGCGGTAATGAAAAATCTATGTAAAGTTTCTTCAAAACTGGTAAGACCTGAATAAAGCGGAGGATTTTGACTTGTCAAAGACAGCAAAACTTGTCTGGAAAAATAATTCATGTTAGAATAGATTTGGTAAAGATAGAACCTGAATCATATTATAATAATATCTGATTGAGAAAGCGGGTGTAAGATGGGGGTATATTTAAATCCGGGTAATGATAAATTTTATAAAGCGATCAATTCTGAGATCTATGTAGATAAAACAGAATTGATATGTTACACAAACCGTGTTTTTAACACCATGCAGCAGAATGTCTGTGTAAGCAGACCAAGACGCTTCGGAAAATCCATAACTGCAAATATGCTGGCGGCATATTACAGCAGAGGATGCCAGTCGGATAAATTATTTGACGGACTTAAGATAAAGGAAGATCCGTTTTTTGAAAAATATCTGAATAAATACAATGTTTTCTTTATTAATATGCAGGAATTTCTGAGCCGGAGCAGAACAGTTGAGAAAATGATCCTGCGGCTGAACAGGATCCTTATGCGTGATTTGAAGCAGGAATATCCGGAGGTTGAATATTTTGATGAAGAAGATCTTGCTGAAAGTATGCAGGATGTTTATCAGCAGACAGGATGCCCGTTCGTAGTCATTATAGATGAGTGGGATTGTATTTTCAGAGAATATAAGTCAGATAAAGAGGCGCAGGAGCGGTACCTTGATTTTCTGCGGGATTTTCTCAAAGATAAATCCTGTATTCATCTTGCTTACATGACCGGAATCTTGCCGGTAAAGAAATATGGAACGCATTCTGCGTTAAATATGTTTGATGAGTTTTCTATGATTTACGCGGGTCCACTGGCAAAGTTTGCGGGTTTTACAGAAACAGAAGTAAGGATGTTATGTGAAAAATATCACATGGACATGACGGAAATCAGAGAATGGTATGATGGATATCGGTTTGAAAACTGCGAACCAGTGTATAATCCCAGGTCTGTTGTAAACAGTATGCTATTTGGAGCAATCAGAAATTACTGGAATATGACAGAATCATTCGAGGCATTGCAGACATATATAGATATGAACTTTGCGGGATTAAAAGACGGTATCCTCAGTATGCTGGCAGGAGAACATATCCCTGTTAATACCGGAAATTTTACAAATGACATGATGACTTTTCGGGATGAAAATGATGTTTTGACTTTATTGATCCATCTTGGATATCTGGCATATGACTCAGTAGAACAGTGTGTTTATATTCCTAATAATGAAATCCGGAATGAATATGTAAATGCAGTTTCAGTATCAGACTGGGGAGAAGTGTCAAAAGCTTTAAAAAATTCCGCAGATGTTCTGAATGCTATCTGGAATCGAAATGAGCAGATGGTTGCTGAGGGAATACAGAGAGCTCATTTTGAAACTTCGCACCTTCAATATAATAATGAGAATGCATTAAGCTACACAATTTCTCTGGCATTATATGCCGCCAGGAACTATTACACAGTATATCGCGAACTTCCTACAGGAAAGGGATATGCAGACATGGTTTTTATACCGAGAAAAAAATTTCAGGATAAACCGGCTCTGGTAATAGAACTGAAGTGGAATAAGAGTGCAGAGGGTGCTATCGCGCAGATAAAAAGAAAGAAATACAGTGAAAGTCTGGAGGAGTATGAAGGAAATATTCTTCTGGTAGGAATTAATTATTCAAAAAAAGACAGAGAACATCAGTGTGCGATTGAAGAAACAGTAAAGTCACCACAATAATAAACAGGAGCCGACAGATAAAAATGACACAAGACAAAAAACAAATTCTGGGACACGTTCTTGCGTGTGGTACTCAGATTATGTGGGGCGCAACTTTCGTATCAACAAAAGTTCTGCTGAACTACTTTCAGCCTGTAGAAGTATTGTTTACCAGAGCAGTACTTGCTTTTATTGCCCTGCTGATTTTTTACCCGCATCATCTGAAACTGAAGAATCCGAAGCAGGAAGTTGCATTTGCAGGTGCCGGACTTTTTGGAATTGTTCTTTATTTTATGCTGGAAAACACAGCTCTGACTATGACGTATGCTTCCAATGTAGGTATTATTGTAGCGTGTGCACCATTTTTTGTAGCAGTGGAATTAATTTCACAGAAGAAAACACAGTAAAAGAAAAAATTGCCATAGTGTGCAGAAATTTCGTATATAATAAAGTAAGTATCATCTGGAAATGAGAACGATATGGCAGATCAGAAAATAGATAATCTCTTAAATCTGGCAATGGATGCGACTCCCGGGGAACGAAGAAAGTCCGGAAACCTGAATGTGGGATATGATTCTACTGCAAAACTATGGGACGTGATCGTGAAATACAGTGGACCTGAGAGTGGTCTGGCAGGAGAGGGCATTCAGGTGGTGCCCTTGTTGGGGAGTTACGCGGTGGTAACTTTGTCGGAATCTGAGATTGATGCGTATTCCGACCGGGTACAGGTAGAATTTATGGAGAAACCGAAGCGGCTGTATTTTGAACTGTTTCAGGCAAAGGGCGCAAGCTGCATCCGGACTGTCCAGACTGGCAGAAATGGATTGACCGGAAAAGGAGTTCTGATGGGAGTTGTGGATTCCGGAGTGGATTATTTTCATCCCGACTTCCGAAATGCAGACGGAAGCAGCAGGATTTTGCGATTATGGGATCAGAGCATACAGGGAAATCCACCGCAGGGATATACGATGGGAACTGAATATACAAAAGAAGAAATTGATGAGGCGCTTGCACTTGGAGAAATTCAGGGCAGACGCCTTGTTCCATCTGTGGATTACAGCGGGCATGGAACCTCCGTACTTGGCATTGCGGCTGGAAACGGGCGGGCATCGGATGGGGTAAATCAGGGAGTGGCTTATGAAAGTGACCTGCTGGTTGTGAAAATGGGGATTCCAGGAGAAAATTCTTTTCCAAGAACCACGGAACTGATAGAGGGAATAGACTATCTGGTGCGGCAGGCACTGGCTATGGGAAGACCGATGGTGGTTAATCTCAGTTTTGGTAACAATTACGGATCGCATCGAGGTGATTCACTAATCGAGACTTATATAGATGCAGTTTTTTCTGTGGGCAGACTTGTGCTTTGCACAGGTACAGGAAATAATGGAAATCAGCCATTGCATGACGGCGGGATTCTCAGCCAGGGGCAGACACGTCAGATAGAATTATCCGTAAGCAACAGAGAACCAACACTGAATGTACAGCTATGGAAATCCTACGAGGACGAAATGGATATCTACATCCTCAATCCTTCAGGCAGCAGGATCGGACCATTATATGAACAGCTCGGCTCTCAGCGATATAGACTGGGGAATACAGAACTTCTGATTTATTATGGCAAACCAGGTCCTTATCATGTAACTCAGGAAATCTACATAGATTTCCTGCCGGTGGAAACTTATGTGGATAGCGGTGACTGGAAAATCATCCTGAGTGGAAAACGTGTCCGTGGTGGAGAATATTACCTGTGGCTGCCCGGCGGCAGCACTCTGAACCGCGGAACCGGATTTTACACACCCAGAGCTTACGGAACCCTCACAATCCCATCAACCTCTTCAAAGATTATCACAGCAGGAGCTTACGATTCCCTGATCAATGCCTATGCCGACTTTTCCGGCAGAGGCAGTCGAATGCTGCCTTACCTGAAACCTGATTTGGTCGCTCCGGGAGTAAATATCGTTGCACCAGTGCCGGGAGGCGGCTACAGCCCGGTGACAGGAACTTCTTTTGCAGCACCTTTTGTCAGCGGAGCTGCGGCATTGCTTATGCAGTGGGGAATCATTAATGGCAATGATCCGTATCTTTATGGCGAAAAGGTAAAAGCATATTTAAGAAGAGGGGCACAGCCACTGCAGGGGTATGAGGTGTATCCGAATGAAGAGGTGGGATGGGGATCCTTATGTATGCAAGCAAGTTTAGCAAAGTAAAAAAAGGATATAAATTATGAAATTGGACACTCGGTGAGAAAAGAGAAAAAGTGAAAAACATGAGAAAATACAAGGGATACAGGGCTTATTTTGAAAATCAAATGTGTCGTTGAATAGTTCAAAAGACTCTGATAAAATATAATCCATATGGTATTTAAGTTACGTTAAGTTTCACTTATAGAAGTGAGTAAAAGAAATTTAATAGAATAATATGAAAAAGCACTGAAAGTCGTTGGATTATTGGCTTTATAGTGCTTTTTCTGCAAATTCTGCTCGAACGGTACGCCTATTCTGAAATCGGCGGTACAATCATTCTGATTTAGCGGTACGCGTTTTCTGCTCAAAACGGTACGTTTTTCCTTTATTATTGTGATGTAACTATTATTCATCACAGTGCAAAG
>CAVCYJ010000205.1:0-5672 GCA_963605995.1 Holdemanella biformis
AAAGCTTGCGGAAGCTACAACAAAAAGGAAATCATTAAAGTTGAAGACTAATTTTTAATGGTTGCAAAGCATGGCAGGTTGTCCCATCAGTGTGGGGAGCCTGCTTTTTTGTATGTCGGCATATTTAACCAAATCAAGTAAGTCCCCTGCTTCAAGTGCGAGAAGAAATAAGCAAGGTGCGAAGCGGATGATGTTATCCGCCTGACTATAAAAAGAACGGATGAGGGATAGAAATAATGAATGAAAAGAAGAAGGTGAACCAGATTACAGAAGGGGTGATCTGGAAACAGTTGCTGTTATTTTTCTTTCCAATTGTATTTGGAACATTTTTTCAGCAGATTTATAATACGGCAGATACGATTGTTGTCGGTCGTTTCGTAGGAAAGCAGGCACTTGCTGCAGTCGGCGGTTCTGCCAGTCAGATTTCCAATCTGATCGTGGGTTTCTTCGTAGGACTTTCTTCGGGAGCTGCAGTAGTAATCTCGCAGTTCTATGGGGCAAAGGATAAAAAGAATGTAAGTAAGGCATTACATACGGCATTTGCCTTCTCAATCGCAACAGGTGCTTTTCTTACAGTTGCGGGTATTTTTCTTACAGGACCGGCACTGGTTCTTATGAAGACACCGGCAGATGTTATGGAGGATTCGATTATTTATCTTCATATTTATTTCGGGGGAATGATTTTTAATCTGATCTACAATATGGGCGCTTCAATCCTGCGTGCGGTGGGAGATTCCAGGAGACCGCTGTATGTACTGATCATTACCTGTCTGCTGAATATTATCCTGGATCTGTTGTTTGTGGTTGTTTTTCATATGGGAGTGACTGGTGTTGCGGCTGCGACAGTTGTCTCGCAGGTGATCAGTGCAGTGCTTGTAACAGTAATGTTACTGAAAACCGGAGAAATTTATGTGTTAAGGCTGAATCAGATTCGATTTGATAGAAGAATGTTGTTATCAGTGCTGCGGATTGGAGTTCCGGCAGGACTGGAATCTGTGATGTATAATATTTCTAATATTGTGATCCAGGTATTTGTTAATAATCTCGGAACAGATACAGTGGCGGCATGGGGAACTCTTGGAAAGATTGATGCCCTGTTCTGGATGGTGATCAATGCATTTGCGATTTCCATTACTACCTTCGTCGGACAGAATTACGGGGCAGGAAAGTATCACCGCATGAGAAAGAGTGTCCGTGTCTGTATGACAATGAGTATGGTCGGGGCTGCAGCTCTGATATCAGTTATGTACACTTTTGCTCCATGGATCTACAGCCTGTTTACGACAGACAGTGCAGTTATCGAACATGGTGTACATATGAGCCGTTTTATGCTGCCGTCATATTTTATCTATGTAATTATCGGAATCCTTTCCGGTGCATTGCGCGGAACGGGAAAAGTACTGGTGCCAATGATCCTTACCTGTGGAGGAGTCTGTTCTCTGCGAATCATATGGCTCTTTACAGCAGGACAGATCTGCCCGGGAATTAACACTATTATGCTCAGCTATCCGGTTTCCTGGAGTATTACCGCAATATTATTTGTTATATATTACTTTATGAAATTTCCGGGGAAGAGGAATGCCGGTACAGCAAATATTAAGTAAGAGCCATATTGATTCTGTCAGGTGGGGTTAAGATAAGAACAGGAGGAGATACAGATAATGAAGAAAGACTGGAAATATTCATTATTACTCATAACAATTGTGTTTGCGGCAGCTATGGGTGTATTCTTTCTGTTTTATTGTTTTAACAATAAATATACGGCAAAAGGGGAACGGGCAGACCAGGGTATCCTGTATATATCCGATGATGATTCTGTACACTATCTTACCGGAGAATGGGAATACTATCCGGATGTATTGTTGACACCACGGAAGTTAAGGGGACATAAAGATGAGTATGACAACTGCTATATCTCTATCGGTGAATATGACGGAATGAATCTGGGAGATAAGGATAAATCTCCTTTCGGCAGCGGTACATATCGGATGACGCTGGTATTTCCTGAACAGGAGAAAAGATATGCCATTGGTCTGGTTGGAATTTTTTCTGCATATAAGCTGTATGTGAATGGAAAGCTGATCGGGCAGGTTGGAGATCCGGATTCTGAGAATTACCAGGAACAGATTCAGAACAGGGTATTTACTTTCGAAGGAAAAGGAACCGCAGAAATTATGATCGCGGTGACGGACGAACATTCGGCATCATCAGGGATTCAGTGTGTGCCAATTCTGGCTTCTCCGGTTAAAGTAAATATTATCCGTGGACTGTCAATTGTACTTGGTGCGGTTTATATAGCACTTACATTTTTTATCCTGATTTTTTCTGTGTACATGTCTGCGCGTACCGGAAAACCGGAAATCGGCTTTTTTTCCCTGCTTTGTGTATGCGTGATGGGGTATAGTTCATATCCCATTCTGCATACCTTTGTGGCTGTAAAAGTGCAGCCCGGTTATGGGCTGGAGGCTTTACTTCATTATCTGATGTTTGCCTGTGTTATACTTGTACAGCAGAAGGTTCTCGGAGACGAGAGACGTTTTCCGGGACTTCTGGCCGGA
Source organism: Holdemanella biformis (assembly GCA_963605995.1). GTDB lineage: Bacteria > Bacillota > Clostridia > Lachnospirales > Lachnospiraceae > Blautia_A. The sequence continues at coordinate 2,559 of CAVCYJ010000205.1, forward strand.
GCGGTTGCTGTAGCCGGAGCGTTGATTTTTGTGGCGGAGCTGTTGTGCAGCAGGGCACAGTCTGCCGGTGGTCTCTGGCTGGTTTCTCAGTCAAAAGAGATTTTGAAATATGCAGCAGTCAGCTATCTTCTTTTCAGGAGTGTGAAGGAGATAAAGCAAAAGTACAGTAACGTTTTTCTGGTGGGGATTGTTGTCTGCGTGGCAGCTCTGGCAGCAGATCGAATATGGAGATTATATGAGCCGATCATTGGTGAAGGTTTTGTGGAAGTTGGAATGGCAGTGCTTGTGTTAAGCGTGGGAGTGATTTTGTGGATGGAGCTCACCGCTGCTTACAGATTTCAGCTTTCTTATGTAGAATACAGCCGTCAGATGGAACAGAAGCTTCAGATGCAGAAACAGCACTATGAGGAACTTGTTGAAAAAATGGATGAGATCAGCAGGATCCGCCATGACATGAGGCACCATATGCGCGCGCTCATGTCTTATGCACAGCAGGGAAAATATCAGGAACTGATGGACTATCTGCAGGAGTATGCTTCAGTTATGGCAGAAGAGGAAAAGGCGGTCTGCTATTGCAGAAATATGGCGGTAGATGCAGTGATACATTTTTATGCAGGAGAACTGAGACAGAGGGGGATTTCGTTTGAATATGAAATGATGCTTCCGCAGGATGTTGGTATTTCGGATACAGATCTGTGCAAGATTTATGGAAATCTGCTGGAGAATGCAGTAGATGCTGTGAAAGAGCAGCCAGCAGAAATCCGTCCGTATGTAAAGATTTTCACAAAGCTTAAGAACAAAAAGCTTCTGATAGAAATATCAAATCCTTATTCCAATGAAATACAGCGAAAAGAAAACTGTTTTTATTCAACAAAGCATGGTGGACTGGGGATTGGAACAGCGTCTGTGGCAGAGGTGGTACAAAGAAATGGAGGTTATGTGGTTTTTGATACAGAAGATGGGATTTTTAAAGTGAATATCTTTCTGCCTGCAAAACAGTTACTGCCCGATAGGAGAAAGTGACGGTACGGGCAGTAACTGGAAGGCATATCAGAAATATTTATCTGTCAGAATCTGATGAGAATAAGTATTCCAGATATGCTTTTTTTATTGCATTGGAGCCACGCTTACGTACAGTGACAAGTTCCTGATTGTCCATAACAAATCCGCTGTCCGTGGACTTTTCTATATGATCCATATTTACGATACATCCCCTGTAACAGGAAAGAAAACATTTCATTCCCTCCAGAAGTTCCTCGAATTTCTGAAAGGTAATATAGGAACGGATGATGCCTGCATCTGTAGTATGTATCTGAACTGCATTGCGGTAAGTGTCAGCATAGAGAATACTTTTGACAGGAATCTTTACAGGAGCACGGTCGGAGATCAGTTCAATGTATCTGGAATTCTGCGCCTGCCGGATTTGGAGCACAGAGAGGATTCTGCGGAGTTTTTCCGGGGCAAAGGGTTTCAGCAGGTAGTAGGATGCCTGTACGTCATAACTCTCGACTGCATAGGAATCGCTGCCTGTGATGAAGATCAGGGCTGCCGGGTCTTTATTACTGCGCAGTTTTCTGGCAGCATCCATGCCGGTCATGTTACCCATATAAATATCCATGATGATCAGGTCATAAAATCCGGGGGAATACTTCTGAAAAAAAGCTTCCGCATCAGAAAAAAGGCGGATATCTGTGGATGTATACTGTGATTCATAATAAGAAGAAACGACAGACTTTACCTGTTGCAGATCTTCCACAGAATCGTCAAGGACTGCAATATTCAAAAGGAGTACCTCCTAAATGTAACTTATGAGCAGATAGCGAAGCGGATGATTTTATCCGCTCTGACACGCATGTTTTATTTTAGCGTATTTGCGGGAGTTATTCAAGAGTGGATACTTTTTGTGTTCACTTTTCACAGAAAATGTCATTTAATCCTATGTATATTGAAAATAACAGTGAAATTTTTTATAGTGAGATTATGGGAATTCATAAAAAATATATTTCAGGAAAGGAACGGTAAAATATGAAAAACTGGAAAAAATTAATGGCAGGCATCTGTACGGCAGTGATGGTTGGCTCTATGGTAGCTCCTGTATGGGCGACAGATGAAAAAGCAGCAGAGGACAGTGTTGATGAGGATGTAACAGAAGCAATGGTTGGACTCTGGCAGGACGATGCAGGAGATATCTATGGATTTTATAAAGATGATTCTTTCTTTGGACAGTGGAAGGATGAAGAAGAGGACGTTTTAGGTATCTACAGCCTTACAACTGACGGGGAATATATAGTACTGGCAATGCAGTTTGCAGATGATGACGGCACATTAGATGATGAAAATATGGTAACTTATCTGGTACAGATAAATGAAGATGAGAATGTACTGGAACTCTATGATCCGGATAGCCTGGATTTGACAGCAACTCTGGAGCCGTATGAGGCAACCGGTGATGAAGCAGATTATAATCAGACCTATCAGGATATGGGTGAACTTCTGACAGAGTGCTATTCCGGTGAGACTGAAGCAGGAGAATCTTTTATTTACGCGGCAAATGATGACGGTACTTTTTGCTCAGTGATCGTGCTCAATGAAGATGATGAGTTTGTAAGTTTCATTGGCGAGGGTACTTTTGATGAAGAGAACGGAACAGTAACGATTACTGATGAAGTTTCAGAGCAGGCTCTTACTTTTGGAGTAACTGCAAATGATGATGATACTCTGACTCTGGATATGGGTGATCTTGGAAGCGCAACTGTACAGGAGGCTTATGTTGCAGTTGGTGTTCAGGCATTTAAATATGCAGTTGAGAATGGAACTGAGATGAACTAAGAATTGTTCTTCTATTACTGAAAAACAGGGGATTTTGGGAATGCTCCTCTCTGGATTGATTGATCTGGAGGGGAGTTTTTTTCTTCGCTGGGGGCTGGAAACAGGAAGATACGTTGCTGTTTTGGGGAGTATTTTGCGGATGGTAACGGTTGCTGTTCGCATATCATACCGGGAATATATTTTTGACAGATAAGAGGGGCAGAGGGGTTTTAGAATGTCCGGGAAGATGTTATAATGGAGGGCGAATCGTTTTTAGGGTTCGTGGGAATGAAAATTACGAGAGAG
>CAVCYJ010000206.1:0-5641 GCA_963605995.1 Holdemanella biformis
CGGCAGCTTTGTTCTGTTCTAATTCGATCAGTCCGTCACGGGCGAGGATCTGGAATGCCTCACGGACCGGTGTGACGGAAACTCCAAGCTCCTGAGCTGTAGATTCCAATGTCAGGGTCTCTCCCTCCTGGATCTGTCTTGAAATGATCGCCTTTCGCAGGGCGGATGCGACCCGCTCTCTGGCCGGAAGTAATTTAATCGGCTTCAATCCTAACATGCTTTATTCCTCACTTTCATCATAATGTCCGTAAAAACCGCATAATACTGTTCCAATGCCTTCTGCAGCTCAAGCTGTTTCTTTGCAGTTACCTTCTGGTCTCGCATGGACAGTGCCAGGTCTGTGACCTGTGCAAGCTTTTCTTCTCCCTGTTTTCTGTCATACAATTCGTTCTCTATAATAAAGGATGCGTAGATCTCTGTCATTGTTTCCAGAAGCTTACCCTGCAGACTGAACGGATGCAGAGCATACATCATACGGTGAAATGCCAGCTCGTTCTGCGGAAGTGTGTAGCCTTTTATCTCATTGACAGATTTCTGTCTGACTTTCTTTTCCGCTTCTTCCTCCTGACGGTTTTTCACCTGCCCGTTCTCATTCTTTGTAAGCCAGCAGACCAGAGCCTGTGTTTCCAGCTGACTGCACATCTTAAAGATATCTGTGAAATATTCCTGTGACAGCTCTGCTACTTTTATATGATTGTTAGGAAGGCGTTCTACCAGTCCCTGGTATTCTAACAGGATCAGGGCTTCACGGACCGGCATTCTGGATACTCCCAGGCTCTCCGCCAGTTCGTTCTGTGTCATCTCTGTTCCCACCGGGATATTCCCGGACAGGATTTCCACTTTTAACGCCTCTACAATTCCGCCCTGTTTTTTTGAAATACGGATCTTCTCCAATTTTATCCTCACTTTCATTTGTCAAACAGCTATAGCAATCCTGTAAAAAAGAGGACATGAGCCGTCCTCTTTTTTATTTTCATATATTATATTGTATCCATTTTTCCTGAAATGTAAAGCATTTTTCTTCGTACTCCATATCTGCATTCAGGAAATTGAGGACTGCCCGATTTCTCAGAAATTTATCTGATTTTATTCTTACAGCTTCTTCAGCTTCGCAAAACCGGCAAACATCTTTTTGACTCCTGCTTTGTCAAAATCAACTGTAACTTCGTAATCTCTTCCTCCATCCACAATATCTCTGACAATTCCCACACCAAATTTTACATGACGTACCGTATCTCCCACCTGATAATCCAGTGATGCCGCCTTAGTCACTGTGAACTCTCTCGGTTTAAATGGCTTTGCTGCCAGTGCCATTTTCATCCTGGCAAGGCTGCTGTCTGCCTGGATCATATCTGCGATCTGTTTCTTTTTTTCCTGCGGTGCTGCCTGTCCCATATCTACAAGCTCACGCGGAATTTCACGGACAAATCTGGAAACCTTGTTGTACTGTACATCCCCGCGGATCATACGCTGTCTGGCACTTGTCAGAGTAAGTTCTTCCATTGCTCTTGTAATTCCCACATAACAGAGACGGCGTTCTTCCTCCAGATCAGATTTATCATCAGACACAATAGACATATAAGACGGAAAAATCCCGTCTTCCATTCCAACCAGAAAAACTCTCGGAAATTCCAGTCCCTTTGCACTGTGTAAGGTCATGAGAAGCACATAATCCTGATCCGGGTCAACACTGTCAATATCTGCGATCAGTGCGATCTCCTCCAGAAAGCCTGAAAGTGTGGCAGACTGTCCCTGCTCTTCCATTGCCTGCTGATAGGACTCCGTCTTGGAAATCAGTTCATCAATATTTTCAATCCTGGCTCTCGATTCCTCTGTATCCTCTGCCTTCAGCTCCGCCACATACCCCGTGAGTTCGATCACTTCTTCCAGAAGTTCACGGACAGTATAGGATTCTGCTTTGCTCTTTAAGCTCTGGATAAAGGTTACAAAACCATCAATCTTTGAAAGGCTTCTTCCGATAGATGGAACTTCCCCGGCCACACGCAGGGCATCATAGAAGCTGACGCTCATCCTGTCTGCATAATCCTGAATCCTGCCAAGAGTTGTAGCACCGATCCCGCGTTTCGGCACATTGATGATACGGCGGACTGCCAGATCATCTCTGGAATTATCGATGGTTTTCAGATAGCACAAGAGATCTTTAATCTCTTTACGTGAATAGAAGTTTACACCACCCACGATCTTATAAGGAATATTCGCGAGCAGGCACTTCTCTTCAAAGAGCCGGGACTGGGCATTGGTTCTGTACAGGACTGCACAGTCTTTGTACTTCGCACCGTTCTCTCTGTGTGCTCTGGAAATCTCTCCTACTACGTATTCCGCTTCTTCGTATCCGTTCATAAACTGACGGAAATGGAGCAGCTCTCCCTTCGGATTCTCTGTCCAGAGTGTCTTGGATTTACGTGAGGCATTGTTTGCAATTACTTCGTTGGCTGCGCTCAGGATATTCTTAGTGGAACGATAATTCTGCTCCAGACGGATTACCTTTGCATCCGGAAAAACGTGCTCAAAACCAAGGATATTTCCGATATTTGCACCACGGAACTTGTAGATGGACTGGTCATCATCTCCGACTACGCAGAGATTTTCATATTTGGAAGCCAGCAGGCTTACAAATTTGAACTGTGCCGTATTGGTATCCTGGTACTCATCTACCATGATGTACCTGAAACGCTCCTGATAATTCTCAAGAACATCTGTGCAATTCTGAAAAAGCTCTACCGTCTTTACGATCAGGTCATCGAAATCCAGTGCATTATTTTTCCGCAGAGCTGCCTGGTATTCACGGTATACTGCAGCGACTTTCTTCTTATTAAAATCGCCGCCTGCATTCAGCTCCATTTCATCCGGTGTGATCAGTTCGTCTTTTGCATGAGAAATCTGTGCAAGCAGAGAACGTTCTTTATATATTTTAGTATCAATATTCAGCTTTCTGCAGATTTCTTTCATCAGTGTTTTCTGATCTTCTGTGTCGTAGATGGCAAATCTGGTGTCGAATCCCAGACGGTCAATATATCTGCGCAGGATACGCACACAGGTAGAATGAAATGTGGATACCCAGATGCTCTCTGAGCCAAAACCTACAATCTTGTCTACTCGTTCTCTCATCTCGCTGGCTGCTTTGTTTGTGAAAGTGATAGCCAGAATATTCCAGGGATTTATGCCCTTTTCATCTATCAGGTAAGCAATACGGTGGGTCAGAACTCTCGTTTTACCCGAACCCGCTCCCGCCAGAATCAGCAGAGGACCGTCTGTATGGCAGACAGCTTCCTGCTGCGGGGGATTTAATGTATTGTAAATGTCGTTCATTTTCTCTCCTATCTCTTATCGAGTTACTGTTGGTAATTTCGTAAAATAACATATTTACATTCCATGAAATTGCCATAATTGCATTGTTCAAAGTATACCTCTGTGTGTTTGAGTTTCTATAAAAGAAGTATTTTTGTAACTGTTCAGTACCTTCACAGTTACGTATTTTTACAATATGTATCAGTCTATCATAATGTGAATCAAACATTTTCCACCTGACAGACCCATATCCTCACAATTATACACAAAAATCTGTTCGCCTACAACAGATTAGCTTTAGAAATTTTGTAACAATTCAGTAAAAAAAACATTTACAAGTAGTATTTAAAACTATATAATAAGGAACAGAGGTGATTAAAGATGACGATTGACGAGAAAGATATGATAAACAGTATTCTGGCAGGTGTATCCAGGATTGATTATATTAAACCGGAAGATATTCCAAATATTGAATTATACATGGATCAGGTAACAACCTTCATGGAGGAGCAGCTTGCTTCCACCAAACGTTACGATGAGGATAAGATTCTTACCAAGACCATGATCAACAATTATGCCAAGAATAAACTTCTCCCTCCACCGGAAAAGAAGCGTTATTCCCGTGAGCATATCCTGATGCTGATCTTTATTTATTATTTCAAGAATATCCTTTCCATCAATGATATCCGTACTCTGCTCACTCCGATCGCAGAGAAATATTTCAAGTCCATGACTGATAAGGATATGACATATATTTATAATGAAGTTTTCAGTATGGAGAAGGAACAGATCGAATCTCTCAAGAAGGATCTGCTTCGCAAATATAAAACAGCACAGAATACTTTCGAGGATGCAGACAAAAAAGATCAGGAGAACCTGAAAAGATTTTCCTTTATCTGCCAGCTCAGCTTTGATGTTTATATTAAGAAAATGATGATCGAACATCTGATCGACGGAATGAATCCGGCAACAGAACATAATGACAAAAAGAAGAAATGATCAATGATCTTTCATTCTTTAAGATTCTTTAGTTTTATATGCAGGCAGAAAAATATTTATAAAAACAGAAATATTATGCTACATTTTTACTTTTCATACGTATAATATATATATCACCGGGAAATCTGCCGCAAAAACGGGCAAGACAGGGGACGGGAAATTCATGATATGCCCGGTGAGGAATCGGATGATGACATGCCCGGACAAAATCAAAAAAAGGAAAGGAGAAGCTATTCAGATGAGATTGTATCAGCTCATCTGACATATATGTTTGTATATGTTTTTAGCTAAAGAAAAGTATGTGGGATAGAAAGGAACTTAAAGCAAATGCCAGACATCTGTTAAAGGCAAATTACTGGAAGGCTGTTATCGTGGGAATTATACTGACATTCCTGTATAGTTCAGTCGAAATATCAAGTAGTAATGCAGCCAGGAATTCAGATTTATCAGACATGATCGCAGCACTTGATAACAGGAGCCTTCTTGCTGTTGCGGCCGTAATTTTCGGTATTATTATAATTGCTCTTGTTATTGATCTGCTTCTTACCATTTTTGTATGGAATCCTATCGAAGTAGGATGCCAGAAATTTTATGTCAACTGCAAAGAGGGCAATTCCAAATTCGGTGATATCGTTTATGCTTTCAAAAACGGTTATGGCCATGTGGGAGCCGTAATGTTTTTCCGTACACTTTTCACATTTTTATGGTCATTACTTTTTATCATTCCGGGAATTGTCAAATTATATGAATATATGATGATACCATTCATTCTTGCAGATGATCCAACTATCAGCAGGAAAGAGGCTTTTGCCAGAAGCAAGGCTATGATGCAGGGAAATAAATGGAATGCTTTTGTGTTAGATTTATCATTTCTCGGCTGGCTTATTCTTGCCTGCTTTACGTTAGGTATCCTGAATATCTTCTTCGTGAATCCATATATGTATCTGACTCACGCAGAACTTTACCATTCATTAAAAAATAACTGATATTCATCATCCATCAAATGGACTGCCACGGAACTGATCATCTCTTATCGGTTCCGCAGCGGTCCATTCACAATATTGTACATTTTACTTATTTTTATTCAGTTTTTCAGGTCACTCTACTGCCTTGAATGTAAATCTGACCGGCTGGTAATCTCCTGTTGTAAGCGGTAACGGAAGTCCAGCTTTCATCAGTGCCGCACCTGTGTATACCTTTCCGGTTGCGGTGTCTTTGTAGTGCAGATCAGCATCCAGTCCCTGCGGATAAAAAAGATAAATGTATGGATTTGCTTCACTGTGAAGTCTCACTCCGCATACGACTGTCTCTTTTTTATCTTTGGATACAAACT
>CAVCYJ010000207.1:0-5571 GCA_963605995.1 Holdemanella biformis
TTTTTCTCAACCTTCTTTCTTGGAATTCCTTATATTTAAATTATACAAGAAGCTCCTGTTACAATAAATGAGTTTAAAAAGTATTTTCCAAATGGAAGTGTATCAAAAACTTCTTTATAGTTCTCCCACATAAACTTGGACGGAATCCAGCGCGGTGGCATCATAAATACCTCCACTGTGTTCATGAGAGAACTTCTGATCATCCAGTACAACGGAACCAGGCAGAATAAAACACCCAGGATCAGTGCAAAATAAATTAATACTTTTGAAATAATTTTCTTTGTATTCTTCATGCCTATTCTCCTCCATAGTAAACCCAGCGGTTGGAAAACTTAAATATGACTGCAGTCAGCACCATGATGATCAGGAAAAGCACCCAGGCAACCGCGCAGGCATTTCCCATTCTTCCAAACTCAAATGCTTCTCTGTACAGATAATACACATAAAATAAGCTGGCATTGTTTGGTCCGCCCTGCGTCATGACATAAGACTGGGTAAAGATCTGGAATCCATTTATGATTCCCATTACCACATTATAAAAGATTGTCGGTGTCATCATCGGAATAGTGACATGAAGTAATTTTGCCTTGAATCCTCCTCCGTCAATCTCAACTGCTTCCAGAAGCTGTCTCGGCACATCCTGCATTCCTGCAAGGAAGATTACCATAGTTGATCCTGTTGTCCACAGATTAATAAAAACAAGTGTGGGAATAACTGAGTTCTCACCGGAAAGCCATGTGCTTACCGGCAAATGCATTGCTTTTAAGATATTGTTTGCCAGTCCCATATCCGGATTGAAGATCCACATCCAGATAGCTGCCATGGCTACGATTGGAACTACTGTAGGAAGATAAAAGATTGTTCTAAAGAATCCTTTTCCTTTTACATTTGTATTTAACAACATTGCTATAAAAAAAGAAAAGATGATTGCTGTCGGTACGGAAAGTGCAACATAAAGAACTGTTACAAGTAATGATTTGTAAAAATATGGATCATTTCCGCTGAACAGATTCTTATAATTGCTGATTCCTATAAACTGGCCGCCTGTTGTAAAATTATAATTTGTAAAGCTCAGTCCCAGGCTGACTACCATCGGAAGCAATGCAAAAATCAAAAATCCCAGGATACAGGGAAGACTGAATAAAATTCCCCAACGATTTTCTCTTTTCTCGCGATTTGTCATTTTAAACTTTGTTTTCGTCTGCATATTTATTCCTTTCCGGCATTGCATAACTCATTCAGCCAAGAAAGGCTGCCCTAAAGCAGCCTTTCCACTTGAATACTTTAAGAACGTTCTCCTGAATAAGTTCCTTCTACCAAAGAATCCGTCTGGCTTTTTACTTCTGTCATTGCCTCTTCTGCTGTCTTCTTTCCAGACCACACCTGTTCCAGTGCAGAGCCTACTAATGTATTAATCTCATTGAAATTTTTTACGTTGATCTCTGTTGCCACAACTGCATGATCGTAAGTTGCTTTTACAAGAGCATCCTGAAATCCTTCCGGTCTTGCCGGCAGTTCCTCAGAAGCCCAGAAGTCTATTTTATCCTGATCTGTATAATATTCTGTCTGTACAGGCATCCATAAAGTTCTGTATAACTCAGTGATCCTGTCAGAACTTTCCGGATTTGTCAGCCACAGATATAATTTCTCCGCAGCATCCAGATGTTTTGTACTCTTGAAGATAATCAGAGAACCGCCATCAAAGAAAGTAGTATAATTTTCATCAATTGGAAGAACACCTACACCCCAGTTGCATCCAGAGTTCATAAGATCCAGATGATTCCAGCTTCCGTCAATGTACATTGCTGTCTGTTTTGCAGCCAGTGCTGTTGCTGCGCTTGGCATTGCGTTCTTCTGCACTGCTGTAGGCGATACATGGTACACATTGATCAGATCCGCGAAATTCTGTAAAATCTGAGCAGACTTCTCATCATTTAATCCAAGTCCGTCCATACTCTCATTTAAGTATCCGCCGCCTGCTGATAAGATAAACGGCATGTATACATTCCAGTCTGTTCCAAACATTACACCATACTGTTTGATGTTATTTGCATCAAAGTCCGGATCACTTGCATTTCTTCCTTTTGTATCCAGTGTCAGCTTCTGTGCCATCTCTACAAATTCATCCCATGACCAGGCATCCTCTACCTTGGTTGGCGGTAAATCCAGTCCTGCATCTTCGAAACAGTCTACATTGTACATCAGGTTTGTTGTAACATTCGCCTGAACAGGTCCTGCTGATTCCGTAGGACTCCAGTTCCACCAGCAGGTAGACAGATAATCATCTTTACTGAGTCCCATATCATCCAGAAGATCATAGAAGTTATAGATCAGGCCATCCTCACCCATCTGGCATTTCCATGAAGCTGAATAGCTTACATCCGGTGCTTCGCCAGCAGCAATCATAGCATTCAATTTCGTCAGAAAATCTTCGGATGGAATATGCATCAGATTTACTTCGATATTCGGGTTTGCTTCCATGAATTTATCTACAGATTCTTCAATGGCCTTTTTTTCGTCTCCACTTCCCCAGTAAGTAAATTTGATAGTTTCTTTCTCGTCACTGTCCTTGTTGTCTGCTTTCGCAGTTGTATCCGTACTCTCTAAAGCTTTAGAAGCTGTCTCACCTGTTCCTCCGCATCCGGTAAATAAAGAAGTGCAGGTCATTAATGCTGCCAGGCCTAAAGCCATTCCTCTTCTCTTCATATAATTTCCTCCTGTTTTTGATCAGCGCGCTTGTTTTTGGTAGTTTTATTATATAGCTGGTAATAGCATTTTCTCTATGAGACTTTTTTCTGATTATAGCATTTAGATTAGAAAATACTTCGATATATTTATTTTTTACAGAACATCACAAAATCATTTTTTTGCGAAAAAAAACAGCAACTGACAGATCAGTGCTGCTTTGATTGGTTTATGTACCATTTTTATATAATTTTTATTTCTTTTATAGAAAACTTTTTTAATTTCTATTGCATGTATGTCAAAAATCTCGTATTCTCTTTTTATAATATCAATATTTATATGAATTTTCAGAAAAAGGAGAACGAAATATTATGGCAAAGATCGATCATGCGGCTATCCGCACCAAATCCTATGAAGATGCGCAGAAATTCTTTGAAGATGTTTTCGAAATGCACATGTGGCGTGAAATCGGCGAAAAGCCGGGACGTAAATGCTGGTTCAGAGAGGGAATCCAGCTCTGTGAAACTACTGAGATCAATACTGCTGCTGAAAACGGCTATGACCACATCTCCATCGCAGTAGATTCTGTACCGGAAATTATGGAAAAGCTTAAACCTTATCCTGTCAACATTATTAATGACCACTGGTTCTCATTGCCAGATGGCACAAAAATTGAACTGAAACTGCTGGAAAACTGGAAATTGAACGACTGATCAATAACCCCAAAGGTTTTCCCCTACTCACTGCTTATTGCTTCTCGTAATTGAAACAGGGGACTTACCTGATCAGGCTTGATCAGGTTAACTTTATTTCCTGACATTTTAGTCAACTGAAAAAAGAGGATGCCTGATAAGGGTATCCTCTCCAATCTCTTATTTTGATCAGTCAAATGGAATCTCACCTTCACTTTTCTGCAATCGGGCATCCGGCGGAAAATAGGTGATGCCGAACAGCCGGTAAAGCAGATCTTCATTTTGTTCGAAACATCTCGCCACATCGCCCATGGTATACATACCGTAAGATTCCAGCTTCTTTGCATAGCCACGCCCGTCTCTCCGTTTTTCACTGACAATCCGGAATTATTCAGAAGTCATACCGCACCACCTGGCAGTTCTTCACACCGAATGCTGCAAATTCCCCGTTGGTCATATCCTGAAAATAGGACTGCACCATCCGTGCAATGCCATTATGTGCCACCAGAATGTAGGTCTTCTGATCTGACTCTCTCCTGATTTCATCCAGGAGATTGTAAATCCGCTGCGCAAGCTGCAGCATGGATTCCCCGCCATCATATCGACACGCAAAGGATTCCTTTGCTTTCTTAAAATCCCTGCCATCTCTCGGTGTAGACTCCCATTTTCCGAAGTTCTGTTCCTTCAATCGAATTTCTTCTCTGCAGGGAATCCCTGTCATCTCCGAAATGATCTTAGCCGTATCTGCCGCACGGCTAAGCGGCGAATAAAGAATCTCGTCTGCCTGAATGCCGCTTTCCAGAATATTCCTTCCGGTTTCAGCAGCCTGCTCCCTGCCGTGCTCTGTCAGCGGGCTGTCTGTCGCTCCACATATTTTATTTTCCACATTCCACACTGTCTGGCCGTGTCTCACAAAGTAAAAATATCCCATAAAATCTCTTTTTCTCCAATCAGATTATTATTTCAGTTCTCAACTTCCTGCAAAGCAGGATTCTTTCCTGTTAATATGTAAAGTATATCAAAAAACTGATAGATTGTCATTGTATAAAAAGGTTTTTATACCCGCGTGAAAAAACTCCCTTTAGGCAGATTACAAATTATTAGCTCAATCTGTCTAAAAGGAGTTATAAGTTTTCTTACATACTGATAATTCCCAGCACGTTTGCAACCGAACTCAGCAGGATAATGATCAGACAGACCGGTGCAAAATATCTGATAAATAGCGCATGTTTTCATACCTTCACCTACCGTTGAACTCGGTCAAATCGTTTTTCTACATACTCATTGCGTTTTTCTAAAAAGCAACCATTTTCATGAGAATAGATCATGCCTACTGCCTGCAAATAGGCATAGATGACCGTCGTCCCCACAAACTTCATGCCGCGCTTTTTCAAATCTTTTGATATACGGTCAGACAGTTCCGAACTTGTCTGGCCGATTTCATAAACCACCTTGCCGTCTGTCCAATGCCAAAGATAGTCTGAAAAGTCGCCACATTCCTTCTGAATCTCACGAAAGACTTGTGCATTGGTAACGGCAGCTTGTATTTTCAGGCGATTTCTGATGATATCAGGATTACTTCTCAGTGCTTCCAGCTTGTCCTCGGTATAGGCACAAACCTTTTCCAGATCAAAGTCGTCAAAGGCCGCACGGAACGCATCTCGTTTATTTAGGACGCATTCCCAGGACAGACCGGCCTGAAAGCACTCCAGTATCAGCATTTCAAAGAGTCTCCGGTCATCATGCACCGGAACGCCCCATTCTTCATCGTGATAACGGATGTACCGCTCATTTTTCGGATTTGCCCAGCAACACCGTGTTTTTCCATCTGCCCAATTCATCCGTATCTCTCCTTTCCCGTTTTATGTACTCTCGAAATCTTTTTATGCTTAATTTTGTGAGCAGATTTTTTGTCAGTTGTGCCCAAATTTCATCAATGTACGCTCCAGCACTTCCATATCCACCGGTTTTCCCACATGTGCATCCATACCTGCATTCAGGCATTTCTGGATATCCTTCGCAAATACATTGGCTGTCATGGCAATGATCGGGATCTCTTTGCCCCGCTTAATGTTTCCGGCTCTGATCTGTCGGACAGCTTCATAGCCGTTCATCACTGGCATCTGGATATCCGTCAGAATCGCATCATATTTTTCCGGTTCTGCCGTAAAGGTCTCCACCAGCTCTTTGCCAT
>CAVCYJ010000208.1:0-5541 GCA_963605995.1 Holdemanella biformis
AGCTGATGACGGGAATTGAACCCGTGACCCCTTCCTTACCAAGGAAGTGCTCTACCTCTGAGCCACATCAGCATCGTGTCGGACTTTCCGCTCACATTTGAATATGTTACCAGAACTTGTTTGTGTTGTCAATCCCTATTTTTAACTTTTTGTATTTTTACAGGAAAGTCTTTTTACAGAAATTAGTTTGCCGGAAATCTCTTATCCAAAAATGTTTTCCACGTTTTTTTATTTTTGAAGGTATTCCAGTTGTTCTTTGATCTTGGTACGGATGCGCCGGAGGGCATTGTCTATGGATTTAGATGTTTTCCCCATAATACAGGCGATTTCTCCGTAGTCGTTTCCTGCCAGGTAATATTTGAGGACCTGATTTTCCATCGAACTCAGGGTGGCAGTGATCTTCTCTTCCAGACTCTGGAGATTTTCCTGGTTGATGATGATCAATTCAGGATTTTCTATCCAGGTATCACCAAGATGTTCTTCGTTCTCCCCATTCTGTTCGCTGAGGGAAATATAGGAGTTCAGCGGTTGGTGTTTCTGTCTGTTGGAACTTTGGATGGCATTATAAATCTGTCTGTCTACACATATACCAGCAAAAGTCTGGAACGTGGCATCCCTGTCCGGCTGGTAATCACGGACTGCCTTAAACAGTCCGATCATACCTTCCTGTATGAGGTCATCATTCTCCCCACCTATCAGGAACATGGTTCTCGCTTTCTTACGGACCATGTTCTTGTATTTTTCCATCAGATAGTCGAGGATTTCTGATTCCCCGTTCTTAAAACGTGAAATTAATTCTTCATCTTTAATTCCGTCACACTGTTTCATCAATTCGAACCTTCCGTTTTTCTAAAAATCTCTCTATCATTTAAGTTTATCCTGCAACACACTACATATGTGTTATAGCAAACTGCAATCTACAAGAAATTTTTTTGCCCAGAGGGCTTCTTATAGCATAACAATATTGTGGAATAATTCCTGATGCACAGATCGTATAAATTTACTTCTTCTGCAGTCTCTGACGAACAATTTCGTATCCAAGTACACCTGCCGCTACTGATGCATTGAGAGAATCAATGTCACCTTTCATAGGGATTGATGCTACGAAATCGCATTTCTCACGGATCAACCTGCTTACACCTTCGCCTTCATTACCGATCACTATGCCGATCGGACCTGTAAGATTGAGATCATACATAGTCTCACCACCCATATCAGCACAGACAAACCACATACCCTGCCCTTTCAGTTCATCAATGGTATGTCCCAGATTGGTAACCTTCGCAACGGGTGTATAGTTTAATGCGCCCGCTGAAGTCTTGGCCACTGTAGAAGTCAGACCGACCGCCCTTCTCTTCGGAATGATCACACCATGTGCACCTGCAAGGTTTGCTGTTCGGATGATCGCACCGAGATTGTGAGGATCTTCGATATTATCCAGGATAAAGATAAACGGATCTTCTCCTTTTTCTCTGGCTTTTGCAAGGATATCCTCTACATCTGCATATTCGTAGGCAGCCACCTGTGCGATCACACCCTGATGTGCCCCTGTCTCACTCAACTGATCCAGACGTTCTTTTGCCACATAATTAATGATAGTATCTTTTTTTCTGGCCTCTCTGGCAATGGTGCGTACCGGGCCATCCTGACATCCGTCTAGGATAAACAGTTTATCCACACATTTGCCCGAACGAAAGGCTTCCAGAACTGCATTGCGTCCTTCTATCTGTTCACTCATATCTGATCCTCTCCGATTCCTGCACGTACCAGTTCAATGATCCTGCAAAAATCATCTTTTAAGTATAAATAGCCCATCAGAGCCTCAAATCCTGTTGCCCTGCGGTAATCTGCCATGGTTGCGTGCTTTGCCATTGTCGGGGAATGTGCGTTTCTTCCCCGTCTGTAAACACTGTGTTCTTCGTCTGTAAGCATCGGCTCGATCATTTCCATCATGGAAGACTGAGAGCCTGCCTTAACCAGGCTGCTGGCTTTTCTGTGAAGCTGGTTGACCGGGCAGTTGCCTTTTTTTACAAGAATCGTGCGGATCACCAGTTCGTAGACACCGTCTCCGATATATGCCAGAGTCAGCGGTGAATAAGTTCGCAGGTCTTTATCTTCCAAATTGAATGCCTGGTGAAGTAAATTTTTCAGGACACTTAATTTTACTTCTTCAGAAAATTTTTTATCGGTATCGTCTGAATGCTCCACAATTCCTGTCATATCTGCCTCATTAAATTCATGAGTTCCACGCATATCATTTAAGCTCGTTTCCATTTTACTCCCTCACGGGTATCCTTAAGGATAATTCCCTTTGCCAGAAGTTCATCTCTGATCTCATCGGCTCTTGCAAAGTTCTTTTCTTTTCTCGCTTCCTGACGTTCTGCGATAAGGTCTTCGATTTCTTTATCAAGGATTTCTTCTTTCTTCTCAGCTTTCAGACCAAGTACATCGCATAATTTCACCATTGTATCAAGAAGTACGCCTGCAAATTCTGCTGAACTTGTCTCAGATACGTTTGTATTTGCAAATTTAACCAGTTCAAAGACTGCTGCCAGTGCATCTGCTGTGTTGAAGTCATCATCCATGGCTTCTTCAAATTTCTTTACAAATTCCTGTGACTGTGCAAGCAGTTCTTTCTCTGCGTCTGTCGTAGCTTCTGTCTGTGCTGCTGCCTTTCTGTCCTTTAAGTTTGCTGCAGCATCTGTGATACGCTCTAACGCATTTCTGGCAGCATCCATCAGATCTGCGCTGAAGTTCAGCGGACTCCTGTAGTGCGCATTCAGCATGAAGAAACGAAGTACCTGCAGATCATACTGCTCGCTGATTTCACGGACAGTACGGAAATTTCCAAGAGACTTGGACATTTTTCTGTTATCAATATTTAAGAACGCATTGTGCATCCAGTATTTTGCAAAAATTTTGTCATTGCAGCATTCACTCTGTGCGATCTCATTCTCATGATGAGGGAAGATCAGATCCTCGCCGCCTGCATGGATATCGATCTCATCACCAAGATATTTCTTAGCCATAACAGAGCACTCGATATGCCATCCCGGACGTCCGTCGCACCATGGTGACGGCCATGACGGTTCTCCTTCTTTCTTCGGTTTCCAGAGTACGAAATCAAGCGGATCTTCCTTCTGGTCTTCACCGGATACCTGCAGGGAACGGAAACCGGACTGCAGATCATCCAGATTCTTGTGGGAAAGCTTGCCATATTCTTTGAACTTCTTAACTCTGAAATATACAGTACCATCTGCTGCCGGATATGCATATCCTTTGTCGATCAGGGTCTGGATCATACTGATCATTCCATCGATTTCCTGTGTAGCCTGCGGATTGGTGGTTGCAGGTTTTACGTTCATGCCGTCCATATCTTTCTTACACTCTGCGATATAACGTTCGGAAATCTCCTGCGCACTTACACCTTCTTCGATGGCTTTCCTGATGATCTTGTCATCTACATCTGTAAAGTTGGAAACATAGTTTACTTCATAGCCTTTGTATTCCATATAACGGCGTACAGTATCAAAGATGATCATCGGACGTGCATTTCCGATATGGATCAGATTGTAAACAGTCGGACCGCAGACATACATACGAACCTTTCCCTCTTCAAGAGGTACGAATTCTTCTTTTCTACGTGTCAGTGTGTTAAAAAGTTTCATGCTTTTATTCCTCCAGTTTTATTTCACTTCATTGAGAAGGCAGATTGCCTGAGATGCAATCCCTTCTTCTCTTCCCGTAAATCCCAGTTTTTCCTCGGTAGTTGCCTTGATATTCAGCTGAGACTCATCGATTCCCATTGCTTTCGCCATGTTTGCCCTCATCTGCGGAATGTGAGGTGCCATCTTTGGTTTCTGTGCAATGATCGTCGCATCTATATTTCCAATCTCATAATGATGCTCCCTCAAAAGCTTCGTTACGTGCTCCAGCAGCAGAATGCTGGAAATCCCTTTGTATGCAGGGTCTGTGTCCGGGAAATGTTTCCCGATGTCTCCGAGTGCGGCAGCGCCAAGAAGTGCATCCATTACCGCATGGATCAGCACATCCGCATCCGAATGTCCAAGAAGCCCTTTCTCCCAGTCAATCTTTACACCGCCCAGGATCAGATCTCTGTCTTCAGTTAATCTGTGTACATCATATCCCATTCCAACACGCATAATTATTCTCCCCTGATTTCCAGCATCTTGCTGATTCTCAATAAACTTAATCTTCGATTTGTATAAGGAGCAAGTCTGAGACTTGGTAAAACGGCCGCTTCATCAAGCCCGATATCGTAAACGGACTTCGCACATCCGGCTTTTTCCAGCATATGGAACATATCCTGCACATCCGGAAGTCCATCAATGATCTCCTCAATTCCTTCCAGACATTTCTCCAGATGCTGCGGTGAAATAGCTTTCAGCGGCTCCGGCTCATTTTCTTTTCTGATTTCTTCCAGAAGTCCTTTCTTTCCAAAAGTTTCCCTCAGAAGTTCCTCGTCTTTATTTTCATACGGTTTCGCGTGACATCGGCCCTGTGCGATAGCTGCGGCGATACGCTTGTATTCTTCCAGTACAAGGAATGTCGCTACAGAAACCTTCTCCCCATGGAGCGCATCCAGACGGCCATTGAGCACTTCCATATCCCACAGGTATGTAATATGGTGTTCTGCACAGGATGCAGGTCTTGAATTGCCGGTCATCTGCATTGCAAGCCCGGAAAGGATCAGTGCATACATAAGCTGTTCGCATTCATCTTCCTCTCCCTCTGTAATATCCTGAATAGAAGATTTAACAGTTTTTAACGCTTTCTCTTCCAGCCTTACAGTTTCACGACAGAAATATTCTCCGGTGACCAGACTCGCGATCTTCCAGTCTGCAAGACAGATATACTTTCCCACCAGATCTGAAATCCCGGCCGCTGTAAGGCGTCCCGGTGCTTTTGAAAAAATATCTGTATCCGCATATACACAGATCGGAGCTACAGACGGTACAGTCTTTTTCACTCCATCCAGGGTCATTGCCGCTACTGTCGTTACAAATCCATCGCCACTTGCTGCGGTAGGCACCGAAATGAAAGGTACTTTGTATTTGTGCGCAATATAGCGGCTGATATCATGGAGCGTTCCTGCTCCTACCGCAAGGATCAGATCGATATCCTCCTCCATATTGTTCTCCACAATCCTGATAGCCTGTCTGTCTGCCTGAAGTCCCTCTGCATCCAGTACCAGCACCTGACATCTGTCGTAGATGTCCTCCATGAGTTCTTCTGTTGCTGCATAGGTATTGGTATCACAGATGACCAGCGGAGATATGTATTCTCTTAACATTCCCTCTGACATCTCTTCTTCAAGCTTCTCTACTGCTCCGGCTTCTATCAAAATCTCTTTCACTGCAATCTGGTGTTCCCTGCCGCAGCTGCAAGGTCGGGCAAAATCGTCCGCATCAACTCGCATTTAAATTCTTCCTCCTGACTTTATTTTCTATAGGCATAATTCAGTGGTATTATACATGATTTTCCGGCAAAAATCAATCATTCTGCGCATATCCCCAAAAC
>CAVCYJ010000209.1:0-5509 GCA_963605995.1 Holdemanella biformis
CCCGAACAGCTACAATTGTTTTATACACAGATGCACCATCCAAAGCATGATAATACACTTTTTGTGCTCTTTTTATATAGTAACAAAATTTCAGGATTTTTCAATTCTTTTTTGCGTATACCTGCCTTATTTTCCATATACACGGATAATAGTGGAAATCTTTCTTACGGAATCTCTGTTTCTCAGTTCTTCGATGGCAGTTCTGAAGTCGCCTTCTCTTACACTCTCAGTGATCACAACAACTTCCGCGCATCCTTCTACTTTTGTATCTTTCTGGACGATCTGAGCTACGCTGACCTGATATTTTGCAAAAATAGCGGTCATTTCAGCAAGCACACCGCAGCGGTCCTCCACTTTAAGACGGATGAAGTAACGGTTGTGTGTATCTTCCATCTTCTTGATCGGAACATTCTTATAGCAGGTACATCCGATCCTTCCGCTGCATCCGGCCTGAATATTTCTCACGATATCAAATATATCGCCCACTACAGCACTGGCCGTCGGGAGTTCACCTGCCCCCCTTCCAAAGAACATGGCATCTTCTACTGCATCTCCATGAACAAAAACTGCATTGTAAGAATCATTTACAGTTGCAAGAGGATGAGAACTCGGGATCAGCATCGGGCATACATATGCTTCGATTCCATCCGCTTCATTTCGGGCAACACCCAGAAGCTTGATATCACGTCCCATTTCTTTTGCATAATGGATATCTTTTGATGTGATCTTGGCAATTCCTTCTGTATATACGTCGTTAAATACTACGCGGGAATTAAAAGCTACAGATGCAAGAATAGCCACCTTACGGCCGGCATCCAGACCCTCGATGTCTGCTGTCGGATCTGCTTCCGCATATCCAAGTTCTGTCGCAAGTGCCAGGGCATCCTTAAACTCCATACCTTCCTGAGTCATCTTGGTCAGAATAAAGTTTGTAGTTCCGTTTACGATACCCATTACTTCTGTCATATGATTTCCGGCAAGACACTGCTTCAGCGGTCTGATGATCGGAATACCACCGGCAACTGCTGCCTCAAACAGAAAATCTACTTTATTCTCATGTGCCACTTCGAGAAGCTCATGTCCATGTACTGCAATCAGGTCTTTATTTGCAGATACTACGTGTTTGCCTGCTTTTAATGCAGAAAGAATGTATTCTCTGGCCGGATCAATACCGCCGATCAATTCGATCACGATTTCAATCTCCGGGTCATTTACAATCTCATCCCACTGGTTCGTCAGAACAGACGCATCCTCCAGTTTAGCTGCTGCTTTTTCCATATTTCTGACAAGGATTTTCTTGATCTCAACTTTACTGCCAATCTTGGCCGTCATTTCTTCTTCCTGATTCTTCAGTACTTTATATACACCTGTTCCCACTGTTCCCAATCCCAACAGTGCGGCTTTGATGACTTTTTCACTCATTTCGCAGGATTCCCCTTTCTTATTCGCTGGTTTTTATACTAGGGCAGATTTTCTTATTTGTCAAGTTCGTCTGTACTTTTCAGTAAAATATCCAGCATATCTTTATACTCTGCTTTCGTCCTGCGAAGCCATTTCACATACCATATAGTTCCCGTTACCGTAATCCAGACAGAAACACAGAAAATCCCGCTCAGGATCATATATGCTGTTCCATTTTTCCCCCGACAGTCAACACCCCGGAGAAAACATCTGTACATTGCTGCATCCGGTATCGCAACAGCAATTCCCAAGATTACTCTTTTTATCATCTTCATCTCATCATTTTTCCTTTGATAGTGTCGTTATAAAGACACTGTTATGAGATTCATTTTACCCTGATAATAGTGTGTAAGCAAGAGAAAAATGGACGGTAAGCACAAATGATTAGTTACGATAAATTATGGATAACAATGAAAGACCGTAAGATTACTCAATATGATCTGTATACACATTATGGCATCAGCAATTCTTTTCTTGACAAGCTTCGTCATAATAAAAATGTGGAAATTCGAAGTCTGGATATCCTGTGTTCCATCCTTAATTGTGATTTTTGTGATATCGTGGAACATATTCCTGACAGTCCTGATTCCCAAAATAAACCTTCCTGGTAATGTCATAGTCTCTCCGGATATAACTTTTCTTCAAAAAACGACAGCTTTTTTCCCCTGTTTATGTTATAATTTAAAAGAGATTCGGTGCAACACCAGTGTGCCGATACTCTAAATCTCACCTGAAAGGATTGTAACATATATGAAATACGATGTCGTGATCATCGGTGCAGGACCTGGCGGTATCTTTTCTGCCTATGAACTGATGGAACAGGATAAAGAGCTTAAAATTGCAGTTTTTGAATCAGGTAATCCCCTGAGCAAGAGACACTGTCCGATTGATGGAAATAAGGTAAAAACCTGTATCAAATGTAAAACATGTGCCATTATGAGCGGTTTCGGTGGTGCCGGTGCTTTCTCTGATGGTAAATATAATATCACTAATGACTTTGGCGGAACTCTCTATGAGCATATCGGTAAGAAAGAAGCTCTGGATCTGATGCGTTACGTAGATGAGATCAATGTTGCCTACGGCGGACAAGACACAAAGATGTATTCCACTGCCGGAACAAAATTTAAAAAGCTCTGCATGCAGAATAAATTAAAACTTCTGGATGCTTCTGTACGCCATCTGGGAACTGATATTAATTATGTAGTTCTTGAGAATTTATATACCAGGCTAAAAGAACATGTGGATTTTTATTTTAATACCCCGGTTGAACATCTTGAGCTTCTGGATTACGGGTATCGTGTCATCACCAAAGAAGGCTCTGCGGACTGCAGTAAATGTATCGTCTCTGTCGGACGCAGCGGAAGTAAGTGGATGGAAGAGGTCTGTAAAGAGCTGGATATTCCTACCAAATCCAACCGTGTAGATCTCGGTGTCCGCGTAGAACTCCCTGCTGTCATCTTCTCTCATCTGACCGATGAACTCTATGAAAGTAAGATTGTCTACAGAACAGAAAAATTCGAGGATAATGTGCGGACATTCTGCATGAATCCCTACGGTATCGTTGTAAATGAAAATACAAACGGTATTGTTACTGCAAACGGACACAGCTATGAAGATCCATCCAAGCAAACGGAGAATACCAACTTTGCCCTTCTGGTTTCAAAACATTTCTCTGAACCATTTAAGGACAGCAACGGATACGGTGAAAGTATCGCACGCCTTTCCAATATGCTTGGCGGCGGTGTGATCGTTCAGCGCTTCGGAGATCTGGTCCGTGGAAGAAGAAGTACAGTTGCGCGTATCGAGGAAGGTATGGTTCGTCCGACACTGGCAGCTACCCCTGGCGATCTCAGTCTCGTTCTCCCGAAACGTATTCTCGACGGAATCATCGAGATGATCTATGCTCTGGACAAAATTGCCCCGGGTACAGCAAATGATGATACTCTTCTCTATGGTGTGGAAGTTAAATTCTATAATATGGAAGTCGAGATCAATGAGAATCTGGAGAGTAAATATAGAGGGCTGTACATTATCGGTGACGGAAGTGGTGTGACACACTCTTTGTCCCATGCTTCTGCAAGCGGGGTTTATGTCGCGCGTCAGATTGCAAATAACAGATAGTTATTCAGTATCCTTACTGAACGGTTATAACACCAAAAGGGAGACTGCTGTCCGTCAGAAACTGCAGTCTCCTTTTTTATTCCCGTGAACACAAAGAGAAATATACTACCGCGTTCATATATCAGACTTTGTGATATGCCAGCCATTTTTCAGTTCCCTGACGTCTGAAAGAACCGCAGTACTGAAACCCGCATTTTTTCAAAAGATGCTGCATCGGAATATTGTCTGCATAAGTATCCATTCTGATATTCGGTATCTGTGTATAAGCCCAGTTCAGGCAATAAGATGCCGCTCCTTTCACAATGCCTGTCGATGCTACTCTGTGTACAACCCCATAAGGTTCTTCATTCAGCCATTTTCCATTGATCTGTTCATATTCTTTCTCTGTTTTTTCTGCATAATAAAAAACACATGCAATTTTTTCATCCGACATACACAGATACATATGGGCCAGATCCTGTTTGATCAGCGTTTCTGAGGGATAACCGTCTTTCCACTGTTCTCTGTTTCCATTTGCACACATAAATTCTCTTGCTTTTTCATATATCTGCAATATCTGGGGCAGATCCTGTGCAGATGCCTTTCTTATTTTCATAAATATCTCCTTTTTATGGACTTTTCTAATTATTCAGCAGTCTGCTATTTGACAAACTGTTGTCTGACCAGTGTGTGAAACTTTACTTCTTTTTTGTAAGAAGGCAGACATTTTCGCAGTGGTCTGTAAAACTGAACATATCTACAGGCTGTATTTTCCTTACTTCATATCCGTTTCCAGTAAGATATGCCAGATCTCTTGCCAGTGTCTCCGGACCACAGGATATATACACGATCCTTGATGGACTCAGCTTAAGCATGGAAGACACGAATTTCCTGTCACTGCCCGTACGGGGCGGATCCATAAAGACCACATCTGCCGACTGACCATTCATGGCCATTGTTTCCATAAATTCTCCGGCATCTCCCTGATAGAAACGTGCATTTGTAATCTTATTCTCCCTGGCATTGATTTTTGCATCACGAACCGCATCCGGATTTAATTCCACTCCTATGATATTCTTTGCACTTTTTGCGGCTACAAGACCAATCGTCCCGATTCCGCAATAAGCATCGATCACAGTTTCTTTTCTTCCCAGACCTGCATATTCAATTGCTGTTTTATAGAGAATTTCAGTCTGTACAGGATTTACCTGATAAAATGACTGCGGAGATATCCTGAAAGAACAGCCGCAAAGTGTATCCCGGATAAATCCTTTTCCGTAAATCACGATGTCTCTTTCGCCCAGCACCATACTGGTTTTCTTGTCATTAATATTCAGCACTACTGTGGTAATCTGCGGATATTTTTTTCGCAGAGCTTTTACGAAATTGTTCTTTGACGGGAAAATAGGGGAGGCAAGGACAAGAACCACCATAATTTCACCTGTAGAAAATCCGCGTCTTACCAGAACATGGCGCAGAAGCCCGTATCCCGTGTCTTCATCATATGTTTTTATTTTAAAAGATTTCAGCATATCACGGATCGTCCGGATAATCTCCTGACTGACCTTATCTTCAATCATGCATTCCTCTACTGAAACTACCTTATGAGTTTTTGCTTCATAAGTGCCACAGATGATATTGCCTTTTCTGTCTCTGTCAAATACCGCATGAACTTTATTTCTATAATAAAACGGATCATCCATTCCAATGATCGGTCTGACGTTTCCAAATTTTCCAAGAAGCTTTTTCATTCTTTTCTGCTTGGAAGCCAACTGTTCCCTGTATGAAATACCCTGATACTGACAGCCTCCACATTTCTTGGATACACTGCATTTTTTTACTTTTTCTTCCATTAAACATTAACCTGCTTTCTGTCTGTTCACTATTTTTCCTATTATAACAGCGTCAGCAGATTCCTGCAATCAGATTGTCTCAATTCTGTTTCTCA
>CAVCYJ010000210.1:0-5449 GCA_963605995.1 Holdemanella biformis
CGCAGACATACAGTCTGGCTGCAGCCGGAATTCCCAGTCCGCGTCTCTGGCCAAGAGTATAGTGAATGATTCCTTTATGTCTGCCAAGAACATTTCCCTCCATGTCTACGAAATCTCCGGCTCTGGATTTGCGCCCTGTATACTGCTCGATAAACTTTGCATAATCTCCATCCGGCACGAAGCAGATATCCTGACTGTCATGCTTTCTGGCATTGACAAAACCATGTTCCTCTGCAATCTCACGTACCTCCGTCTTGCGTAATCCACCCAGCGGAAAAGAAATATGCGCAAGCTGATCCTGTGTCAGCATATACAGCACATAGCTCTGATCTTTCGTATCGTCCACTGCTTTCTTTAATAAATAGCGACCTTTTTCCGCATCATACTCCACACGCGCATAATGACCGGTTACGATATAGTCATACTCCAGCTCCCGCATTCTCTGAAACATCTTGTCAAATTTCAGATAACGATTGCAGTCAATACACGGATTCGGTGTACATCCATGTTCATAGGCATCTACGAAGCGGTCCATAACATCTTCTTTGAATCTCTCGGAAAAATTAAAGACGTAATATCTGATTCCCATTCTGCTGCAGACACTTCTGGCATCCTCTACATCATCCAGAGAACAGCAGGTTTTCTCTCTCTTGATTCCTACATCTTCATTATGAAACAATTTCATAGTAGCACCAATGCATTCGTCCCCTGACTCCTTTGTCAGCAGAGCCGCTACAGAACTGTCCACTCCGCCGCTCATTGCTATAATAGCTTTTCTCATTTTATTCCATCCTATCTTACCTCCGGTATGTGACCGGAATAGTATTTACAGCACATTTATTCTACCACATTTATATAAAGTAAAAAAAGCCCCTTTCAGGGCTTTTTTTACTTTTCCTCTCAGTGTGTTACTGTGAAGGTACTGAACAGTTACATTTATACAAATAATGCTGTAGAATAGTAACGGTCTCCGGAATCCGGAAGCAGTGCTACAATTGTCTTACCTTTGTTCTCCGGTCTCTTAGCCAGTTCGATTGCGGCATAGAGAGCTGCACCTGAAGAAATACCAACCAGGATTCCCTCATGCTTTGCAATAAATTTACCTGTTGTGAAAGCATCCTCATTCTCTACCGGCATAACTTCATCATAAACTTCTGTATTTAACGCTTTCGGCACAAATCCGGCACCAATGCCCTGAATCTTATGCGGGCCGCTCTTTCCCTGAGAAAGTACCGGAGAGGTTGCCGGCTCTACCGCTACTACTTTTACATCCGGATTCTGGGATTTCAGATATTCACCAACACCTGTGATCGTTCCGCCTGTACCAACACCTGCCACAAATACATCTACCTTTCCGTCCGTATCCTTCCAGATCTCCGGGCCTGTGGTTTTTCTGTGAATTGCAGGGTTTGCAGGATTCTCAAACTGTCCCGGAATAAAACTGTTCTCATACTCTGCAGCCAGTTCGTTCGCTTTGGCAATTGCTCCGTTCATGCCCTTGGTTCCGTCTGTCAGCACAATTTCAGCTCCGTATGCTTTCAGAATATTTCTTCTCTCAACACTCATTGTCTCCGGCATTGTAAGAATAACTTTATAACCCTTGATCGCAGCAAGAGAAGCAAGACCGATTCCTGTGTTTCCTGATGTTGGCTCAATAATAACCGCGCCCGGTTTCAGAACACCTTTCTCTTCTGCATCTTCAATCATGCTGAGGGCAATACGATCCTTGGCACTTCCGGCCGGGTTAAAGTACTCCAGTTTTACAAGTACCTTAGCTTCCAGTCCAAGCTCTTTCTCAATATTTCCAACCTCAAGGAGAGGTGTATTTCCAACCAGTTCTGCTGCATTCTTATAGATTTTTCCCATGAGTTCGTCCTCCCTATTTCATACTAAATATATATGAATTATATGTTATATACATAATATGATATTAAGCGGCTGATGTCAAGAGGAAAATTTCAAAACTTTATTAATTTTGCCAAAAAAGAGGGATGCTCTCGCATCCCTCTGCAAATATCCCTTTGCCATGTCAGATCACATAGTCATTTCCCATCTGCTCATACCAGTCTTTCAGATCCTGAAGTGTTACCTTCTCCAGTACACCCTCCATTGCTTCATCCAGCATCTTCCAGAGTCGGAGTGTAACACATTCACCGGCTCTTGCGCACTGGTTCGGGTCGTCCTCCAGACAGGCAACCGGCTTCATGCTTCCTTCTGTCAGCCGCAGGATAGCACCTACTGTATAAGTCTGTGGCTCTCTGGCAAGCATATAACCTCCCTGTGCGCCTCTTAAGCTCCTTACGTATCCGGCCTTCTTTAATGATGAAATGATCTGCTCCAGATATTTTTCTGAAATTCCCTGTCTTGCAGCAATATCTTTAATCTTGACCAGTTCACCCGTGTTATGCACTGCAAGGTCAAGCATCAATCTTAACGCATATCTTCCCTTTGTAGAAATCTGCATATCCAAAACCTCCTGATTTCATATTTCACATGAATATCTTTTTTAATTATATAGTATTCCTAGTTAATTAGTCAAGATATATTTCTGTACAAAATCATGGCTGTTCTGCAGAGATAATTCCCTATCTGTTATTCTTCCAGTTCATCCGCTGAAGAGAATACCTTGAAATCATTATTTTTCAGTACACTCTCTGTCACTGCAATATCCTCAGAATGAAGGATCACCACAGGCCTGAGGTCTTTTCTGTGGAATGAAGTATAAATATAATCAAGACTTACATTACTGTCTGCTACAGTCTTGAGCAGTTCATCCAGTCCGCCGACCTGATCTTTCATGTCTACCACAATAGCCTGCGTAATGCGGTTCATATATCCGCTCCGGTTCAGAATCATCTCTGCTTTATCCGGATTATCACAGATCATACGGAAAATTGCAAACTCCGGCGCATCAAAACATGCAAAACCATAAATGTTAATGTCATTATCTGCAAGCATTCCTGTCAGTCTCTTCAGGCTTCCCGCCTTATTTTCTACAAATACAATATTCTGTTTTATCATCTCTTTTATCCTCCTGAAATATTTGGGGTAGTTTACATCTCATCCACATATCTCTGGATATTGGATGCGTTGACGTACTTCGTCATATGCTCACCGTCGGTAATGACCAGCGTCGGTGCCTGCATGATTCCGAATTCCTTTGCCATCTCCGGATTCTTCTCAGCATCAATGATCTCCAGTTCCTCACCTTCAAGCATCTTCTTTGCCATCTTACAGTTCGGGCAGGTACTGGTTGTGAACAGGTACTTATGTGATGTCACCGGTTCAATCTTCACATCATCTCCGGTCATTGTAACTACACTTGCATGTACCGGCTGCATCTTTTTAATATCAGAATGCATCACATCATACAATGTACGGTTCTTATATTCCTGAGCCTTACCATCATTCCAGTTCTGAACCGGTCTGTAGTATCCGGTAATGCGGCTGTAAACCTCTGCCTTCTTACCGCATTTTGGACAGGTAAAGTGTTCACCACTGATATATCCATGCTCCTTACATACAGAATATGTCGGAGAGATCGTGTAGTATGGCAGCTTATAATTTTCTGCGATCTTACGTACCAGAGCTGCAGCAGACTTCCAATCCGGAAGCTTCTCACCGATAAATGCATGGAACACGGTGCCGGACGTATAAAGGGTCTGCAGATCATCCTGAATATCCAGTGCATCAAAAATATCTGTTGTATATTCAACCGGAAGATGAGAACTGTTGGTATAATAAGGTGTATCGCCTTTCTTTCCCGCTGTTCTGATATCCGGCCATCTTTTTCTGTCATGTTTTGCCAGACGATAGGTGGTTGATTCAGCCGGAGTTGCTTCCAGATTAAAAAGTTCCCCTTCGTATTTCACCTGATAATCAGACAGGCGTTCTCTCATATGTGTCAGAACCTCTTTTGTAAACTGCTGGGTTTCCTCATCAGACATGTCTTTACCCAGCCAGCGTGCATTCAGTCCAACCTCATTCATTCCAATCAGACCGATTGTTGAAAAATGATTGGAAAAACTTCCCAGATATCTCTTTGTGTATGGATATAATCCCTCATCCAACAGCTTACCGATAACTTCTCTCTTAATATGCAGAGAACGTGCCGAAATATCCATCATGCGATCCAGACGGCTGTAAAATTCCTCCGGTGTCCTGGAAAGATATGCGATACGGGGCATATTGATCGTTACGACACCTACCGAACCGGTACTCTCACCTGATCCGAAAAATCCGCCGCTCTTCTTACGAAGCTCTCTTAAGTCCAGACGCAGACGGCAGCACATGCTTCGGATGTCGCTTGGTTTCATATCACTGTTGATATAGTTTGAGAAATACGGTGTTCCATACTTGGATGTCATCTCAAAGAGCAGACGGTTATTCTCTGTATCTGACCAGTCAAACTCTTTCGTAATGGAGTAGGTCGGGATCGGATACTGGAATCCGCGTCCGTTGGCATCACCCTCGATCATGGTTTCGATAAATGCCTTATTAATCATATCCATTTCTTTCTTACAGTCTTTGTACTTGAAATCCATATTTTTCCCGCCAACGATCGCAGGAAGCTCTGCAAGGTCATCCGGTACTGTCCAGTCCAGTGTAATATTGGAAAACGGAGCCTGAGTTCCCCATCTGCTTGGAGTATTTACTCCATAAATAAAAGATTCAATACATTTCTTTACTTCCGGATAGCTCAGGTTATCAGTCTTTACAAAAGGTGCCAGATAAGTATCAAAGGAAGAAAATGCCTGTGCTCCTGCCCATTCATTCTGCATGATCCCCAGAAAGTTTACCATCTGGTTGCAGAGAACACTGAGATGTTTCGCAGGGGATGAGGTGATCTTGCCTTCAATACCGCCAAGTCCCTCCTGGATCAGCTGCTTCAGTGACCATCCTGCACAATATCCTGTCAGCATGGAAAGATCATGAATATGAATATCCGCATTTCTGTGTGCATCTGCGATCTCATTATCGTAAATCTCAGACAGCCAGTAGTTTGCCGTCACCGCGCCGGAATTACTTAAGATCAGGCCTCCTACAGAATAAGTAACTGTAGAGTTCTCTTTTACACGCCAGTCTTCAACCTTTACATAGCTGTTGACAATTTCTTTGTAGTCAAGGATTGTAGATTTCATGTTTCGAACTTTTTCTCTCTGTTTACGATACAGAATGTATGCTTTGGCTACATCTGCATATCCGGCCTGGATCAACACGTTTTCCACGCTGTCCTGAATTTCCTCTACTGTAATTTTATTATCCGCAATCTTCTTCTGAAAATCAGAAGTGACACGAAGTCCCAGAAGGTCAATCATCTCTTCGCTGTAATTCTTCTCTTTCGCATCAAAGGCTTTATGGATCGCCGCTGTAATCTTGCTGATTTTAAATTCATCCATTTCGCCGTCACGTTTTACAACCTGAAACATAATTAATGCCCCCATTTTCT
>CAVCYJ010000211.1:0-5449 GCA_963605995.1 Holdemanella biformis
AATCCCAGTGGATCTTCGGTGGTGACGGATGGGCTTACGATATCGGATTCGGCGGTGTTGACCATGTTCTTGCAAGCGGACGTGACATCAACGTTATGGTATTCGATACAGAGGTTTACTCCAACACAGGCGGACAGTCTTCCAAGTCTACACCGACAGGTGCGATCGCTCAGTTCGCTGCAGGCGGTAAAGAGACTAAGAAGAAAGATATGGCTTCCATCGCTATGAGCTATGGTTATGTATACGTTGCTCAGATCTCCATGGGTGCTGACTTCAACCAGACTGTAAAAGCTATCGCAGAGGCTGAGGCTTATCCGGGACCATCTCTGATCATCGCTTATGCTCCATGTATTAACCATGGTATCAAGAAAGGTATGGCTAAGGCTCAGACAGAGGAAGAGTTAGCAGTTAAGGTTGGATACTGGCACAACTTCAGATTCAACCCGGCAGCAGAAGGAAACAAGTTCTCCCTTGATTCCAAGGCTCCGAGCATGGAAGATTATCAGGCATTCCTTGACGGCGAGGTTCGTTACAACTCTCTGAAACGTCAGAATCCTGAAAAAGCTGCAAGACTGTTTGCTAAGAATGAGGCAGAGGCTAAAGCAAGATATGAATATCTGCAGAAGCTGCTCGCTCTTCACAGTGCTGAATAATCTTTCCGCTTTTTTGAACGATTGATAAAGAAATCATATAAAATAGACAGATAGAGCTGTTTATTGTGTCCGGACGATATATGGGCCGCGGTACGTTGGTATCGCGGCCTTTTTGTATTGGTATCGGCACAGGTCTGATTTTTATCCTGAATTTGACAAGTATTGGATATTTGTCTATAATCATTGATGGTTTGAAAGTGAGTGATAGAATGATTTGGAAACTGTCAGAATGATGAAGCGGCAGAAAGGAACGGTCATGAGGAAATTTGTAAGCAGGGACAGTAAAAAGGATTTTTATATTTTATATACGCTTGTGTTTGGGATTATTTCCTTTTTTATTTATTATCAGTTTGCGGGTAATGGGAAGTCTCTGGTCTGGAGTCATGACGGGATCCCGCAGCATTTGAATTCTCTGGCGTATTATGGACGTTATCTGCGCAGGGTTTTGCGTACAGTTTTTGTTGATCATAAGCTGTCGTTGCCGATGTGGGATATGAATATAGGATATGGATCGGATATTCTTACGACGCTGCATTATTATGTGATCGGTGATCCACTGACTTTGCTGGCGGTGTTTGTACCGGCGGATAAGACAGAGATTCTGTATGAGATTCTGATCTTTCTGCGGATTTATCTGGCGGGGATTTCTTTCAGTATTTACTGCTTTTATCACAAGAATCCGAAACAGGCAACATTCATGGGGACTCTGATCTATATTTTTGCAGGATGGACGATCTATGCGGCAATGAAGCATCCGTATTTTTCTAATCCTATGATCTATCTGCCGCTGGTATTGCTGGGTATTGACAGGATTTATAAGAAAGAGAAGCCGTATCTGTTTATCTGGGCGACGGCTGTCTCTGCCATGTCGAATTTTTATTTCTTTTATATGATCTGCATTTTCATGTTTCTGTATGCTGCATTCCGTTATTTCGGGATCTTCAGGACAAGAAGCGTGAAGGATGTGCTGGGATGGTTCGGGCGGTTTGTCGGATATTATGCGGTGGCACTGATGATCGCGGCGGTGATCTTTTTGCCGGTTATTATGACACTTTTTGGAACGGACAGATTTCAGGCAGACAATTATGTGCCGTTATTGTACGATAAGATTTATTATGAAAAATATCTGGGAAATCTGATCGGTGAGAATATGATCCAGTGGGGAGTTGCCGGATATTCTGCGGTTGCCATGGCAGGAATATTCGTACTCTTTTCCAGAAAAAAGAAGTACATGGAGCTGAAGTGGGGATTTGCGCTGCTGAATCTGTTTTTGCTGGTTCCTTTTGCGGGGCATATATTAAATGGTTTTTCTTACGTGTCAAATCGCTGGATATGGGCATATGGCATGATGATCGCCTATATTTTTGTAAAAGCCTATCCGGAATTATTTACCCTGACAGTGAAAGAAAAGAAGAAGATTTTTGTGATGGTTGTGGCTTACTGTGTTCTGGCACTGTTTGCAAAGGCGGCAAGAACACAGAGAAATATGGCTGGTGTGCTGGTTCTGGTGCTGGCTGTATTTACTGTGACTTCTTTCGGAAATATTTTTCAGCAGGGCAAATATATGTGCGGAATGCTCAGTGTGCTGCTGGTAGTTAGTATTTTGCTGAATGTTTCTTATCAGTATTCTTATGAAAAAGATTATCTGTCGGAGTTTGCGGCTGCGGATGAGACTGTCGCGAAGCTTGAATCCAATACGGATAAGGCTGTGCTGGCAACCGGGGATAATGGAGTTTACCGTTACGACCAGTATGATTCGCTTCCTTATGACAATACTTCCATGTATATGGGAACGAACAGCACTTCCTATTATTTCAGCCTTGCAAACAGTAATATCAGTAATTTTTTCAGTGAAATGTATCTGAACACACCGTGGGAGCAACATTATGAAAATCTGGATGGCAGAACGATTTTGGACAGACTGGCTTCTGTGAAATATTTCGTGATCAACGGGGATGATTATCGTTATCTTGCCTATGGATATAATAAGGAGAAAGGTTCTGCCGGAAACGGGAACAAAGAAAGCAGGGCATATGTGAATGAGAATGCGCTGCCACTGGGATATACTTATGAGAATTATATTCCTGAAGCAGAATATAAAGAAATGGATGTCGTAAAGAAGCAGCAGGCTCTGCTGGAGGGCATAGTGCTGGAGGACAGCACGCTTCCGACTGCGGAGGTTTCTTTTGATGATGAAAATATCGACTATCGCATGGAGGCGGGAGATGGATGTTCCCTCTCGGACGGAAAGATCAGAGTGACAAAGGAGGGGGCACAGCTTAAACTGGTTTTCCACGGGCTGACGGACAGTGAGAATTATCTGATCGCGGACAATCTGGACTATGACAGCCTTTCTCCGCGTGAACTGATCAGTGAGACTCAGTGGAAGAAGCTTTCTGATTATGACAGAAATAAGATCCGGGATGATGACAGCCAGTGGCGCTACTGGAAAGAGTCAAAAGAGGCTGCAATGTCCATTGAGGCAAATGATGTTACAAAGACTGTGAAGATTTTTACGGATAAGTATAATGCCTACAGCGGCCGGCATGATTTTCTCTGTAATATGGGATATTCCAGAACCGGGCTTCGGACTATGACGATCACATTTGCCAATACCGGCATTTACACTTACGATAAATTAAGGGTTGTCAGCCAGCCGGTTAAGGGAATCGAGGAGGAAACTGCGAAACTCGGAGAGGAAACTCTTGAGGATGTTGTGATGGGAACGAATGAGATCACGGGAAAAATCTCCGTATCAAAGAAAAAGGCCCTTGTGCTGTCTGTCCCGTACAGTGAAGGCTTCACAGCATATGTGGACGGGAAAGAAACGAAGCTGCAGAAGGCGAATACGATGTTCATGGCACTGGAGCTGGAGGCCGGAGAGCATGAGATCCGACTGACGTATTGTACACCTTATCTGAAAACAGGTATGGCACTCAGTGCTTTGGGACTGCTGGTGTATATCTTTATGGTCTGGCATAGAAGAAGGAAAGGTTAATTACATCGGTGAGATGGACTTTTCTGCAAATGTGTGTATAATTGTGAGTATGATAAGAATATGAAAAATGCTGTCAGATTTCTGGCAGTCAAAGACGAGGAATGACATCATGAGTAAATTATCAGTGGTACTTCCGGCATACAATGAAGAGCTTATGGTAGGTAAAACCTGCCGTGTACTTGCACAGGTTCTTACGGAAGCACAGATCCCCTATGAACTGGTAGTAGTGAACGACGGTTCCGGCGACCGGACATGGGAGGAGATTGAGAAAGCAGGAGAGAGGGATGCGAATGTAACAGGGATTCTTTTTTCGAGAAATTTCGGGAAAGAAGCGGCGATCTTTGCCGGGCTGGCACAGGCCTCCGGTGATGTGGTTGCTGTGATGGACTGTGATCTGCAGCATCCTCCACATACTCTGGTTGAGATGTACAGGCTGTGGCAGGATGGATATGAAGTGATCGAAGGTGTGAAATCTGACAGGGGAAAAGAGGGATTTCTGCATAAAGAATGTGCCGGATTTTTCTATGATATCATGTCTAAGGCTACAAGGGTAAATATGAAGGATGCGTCAGACTTTAAGATGCTGGATCGAAAGGCGGTGGACAGCATTCTGTCCATGCCCGAGAGAAACATGTTTTTCCGTGCGACTTCCTCATGGGTAGGATATAAAACTGTCAGCGTAGAGTTTGAGGTGCAGGAGAGAGAAGCAGGCGTTTCCAAGTGGTCTCCGTGGGCACTGGTCAAATATGCGTTTACAAATATTGTGGCATTTACTACATTTCCGCTGCAGTTTGTCACTATTACAGGAGTGCTTTGCTTTATATGTTCGCTGATCCTTATGGTATATTCTCTGGTACAGTATTTCGCCGGTTCTGCGGTAGAGGGATATACAACGCTGCTGGTGGTACTGCTGCTGGTGGGAAGTGCTGTGATGATCAGCCTGGGGGTCATCGGTTACTACATTTCAAAGATTTATGAGGAAGTGAAGCGAAGACCGAGATATATCATTTCAAAGGTCATCAGGAAAAGTGAGTTACAGGACAGGTGAATCAGAAAATACCTGTGTAACAGTGTAAAATTAAGATAGAGGAACAGACAGGAAGTTATGAAACAATGGATCAGAAAAATGTATGAAAGCTCTGTGATCCGCTATGTTTTCTTTGGCGGATGTACAACGATGGTAAATCTGGTCAGTTTTTTTGTTCTCAGAAAACTGAACGCAGAGCTGAATACTGCTAATATTATTTCTATTATACTGGCGATTTTGTTTGCTTATGTGGTGAATTCAAAATTTGTTTTTCAGGATAAATGTGAAAATCTTCGAGACCATATCCGGCCATTCTGCAGATTTATCAGTGCAAGACTGGCTACAATGGTGATCGAGGTCGGCGGTGTGTGGCTGCTGGTATCAGTGATGGGATTAAATGATATGGCCGGAAAGTTTCTGACACAGTTTATTGTACTGATCCTGAATTACATATTCAGTAAATTCTTTGTATTTACAACCGGAAAATCAAAATAATAACTGTCTGGCATCCTCGCTTTGCAAAACAGCAGTGTGCCAGATAGTTACAATAATATAATTAAAGAGAGAGGTAGAAGCTCATGACACTGGAGGAAGCTATTGCAAAGGTTGGACCTTTGGACAAAAATGCGATGAAGATTGCACAGAAGAGGTGGAACAGTATTGCGAAACCACTGCATTCTCTTGGAAAACTGGAAACTTTGCTGATCCAGATCGCGGGGATCACGGGAAATGCGGAGATTGATCTTTCAAAAAGAGGCCTGATCGCCATGT
>CAVCYJ010000212.1:0-5382 GCA_963605995.1 Holdemanella biformis
CTATTTTTTAGCCGGTGTTAAAAGTGATGGTTCAGCCGTAAGGCTGAACTGTTACATTCGAAGAAACTAAAGTTAATTTTCTGTTGCCCAAACTCAAAAAAATCATTATAATAATTAGTTGTTAGCATAGTTACATTATAACATGTAACGGAGAGAAAGATGGTTGTCGTTAGCCATCTTTTTTTCTTTTTATGAGAAAAGTTTAGGGAGGGTGTGACTCAGTATGAGTTACACCCTCCCTCTCTTAGAACTGTCTATTTCCCGACAGCCCCCTTCTCATACTCAATCCTGATTTTCTATTTATCATCCCTGCATGATATCAAGCATTTCCTTTGGCGTAACAACAAAGGATTTTACAGGGAAGTGTTTGATATTTCCTGTAACAAGATACGCATCGTCATGTTCCCTGCGCCCTTCCATAACCACTTCATAGAAAACAATGTCCTTCGGATCAGGAATAATCTCCTCAACCGGAACCGCATCCACAAATATGCCTCTGTTAATGATTCCATCAATAAATACGTCTACCACTTTTGGATCAAATTTGAATTTTGGGCGAGCCAAAACCTCCCTGTATTCTGCGACAATCTCATCACACAACAAGGGTATCAAATTCCCCAAAAGTGCCTCATTCGCAACCTGACCCGGAACTGACTGAAACTTTAGCATTGCGGAAACCAGCACATTCGTATCTATCACTGCATAATAGTGCATTGCGCCGCCTCCTTCTATTTTTTCTTTCTGACCGCATCAATCTCAGCATTAATTTCTTCCAGAGTCATTTCTGATGTTCCATTTTTCGCTGCCGCATTGCTTAATTCCTGAAGTGCTCTTGCCGCTCTTTCAGCCTTAAAATCACTTTTTGGCAATGTCATATTAAAAGGTACACCATTCACCATTATGGATCTCTTCAGAAACATCCGCACAGCTGTAGACAAATCAATTCCCAATGCGTCATATACAGCAGTTGCCTGATCTTTTAATTCGTCATCTACTCTTACCTGTACCAGTGTGGTTGCCATACCAAGCACCTCCTTTTTATTCTTTGTAATTCAATTATAGTACATTGTATGTTTTTGTCAATCGTTTGTTCCGTAGAATCCTACTTTCACAGAATGTATTGTGTGCAAAAAAGCAACATCCTATTCCCAAAGATGCAAGGAATCTCCCAAACAAATTACATCTCCCTCAGCGTAAAACCCACCGTCCAAAGCCCCTTATAGCTTGTATCCTTCTCCAGTTTCGCCTTAAACCCATCCACATACATCTCCGTGCTGACAAGTTCCGCCGTCACCGGATCAAAGTACTGCACCTGGATCTTATCCTTCTTTGCATAAACTCCAAGCTTCATAAGCCAAGCCTTCGTGACGGAAAAGCTCACCGGAATGCTGACCACGCCATGCCGCACCACATCCCTCTGGATAGTGCCGGCCTCGGTCTCTCCACCGGAGTCTGCCTCTACATCCTTCATCTCTACATCATAGGAATCCGGAAGCGGCAGCTTCTCCCCATCAAAAATCAATCTTGTAATCTTTCTTAATCTCTCTCGTCCTATGCCTGAATATTCGACAGCTTCATCTATCGACAAATTTGTCTTATGCCATATCGGCACAACATATTTTGCCACATTGGTTTTGATTTCTTCACTCATCGCTTCGCTACCTCCTTGATTTTAAATAGAAAGCATATCATCCAGATACTCATCCATTTTCTTTCTTTTAAACAGTCGTTTATTCCCATTCCAAAGAATAAAAGGGCAGTATTCTGAATCGGATATTTCTTTTAGCTTTTTAGCACCTATGCCACTATAAGCCACTGCTTCATCAACTGTAAGATTTGACTTTTCCCATATAGGAATTTTGAATTCTGTCACTGCCGAAGCACCTCCTCTTTAATTTCTGCCCTTATGGTAATTCAAATTCTTTTTTATGCCCACGATTCGAACTCTGTTATCGCATATTTGACTCAGATGGAATATGCATTATCCAGATACTCATCTAGTTTTCTTCTCTTGAATAAGCGTTTTCTTCCGTTCCATAGTACAAACGGGCAAAATTCCGAATCAGACATTTCTCTCAACTTCGTTGAACCGATGCCGCTGTATGCAACAGCTTCCTCAACGGTAAGATATGACTTTCTCCAGATTGGGACTTCAAATTTACTTTCTGCCATTGCCATCCCTCTTTTCACTGTAAGATGAGTGTCTGTCAACGACAACATAGTCCCAGCCATATCCTTCGCACTTTTCACATCTGTCTTTAACTTTTGCAAATGGGTCAAGTCTTCTGACGATATAATCAGAACTCTGAATATAACCGTTTAAGCACCTTGGACAAAGGCAACGGATATTTTCTGCTTTTTCCGGCTTGTAAATCCACAATCCAAAAGTCTTTTTAAGTGTTGCGTTTATGTGCCGCATAAGCTGCTCATCATCAATCGTGCCGATGTACTCTTGTAAATCATCTTTATTAACTGTCTGTACCTGCTCCAAAAGAACCATTGATGGCTTCTTTAAACCAAAGTTCTCTCCAACCAAAAGTAATGTCATCAGGTGTAAGCGGTAAATTCTTCTCTGACCACTCGGATATTAACTCCGGATGTACTTCTGCTAAACTGTTGTTCATAGCCAAACCTCAACCTCCTTGTGCTTAGAGTATATGAAGTTTCGCCTTTTTCTTGTAGTTTGCGAATAGTCCTGAAAATAGAAAAAGCCCTTTGAGAAAAGGATTTCTCCTCTCTCAAAGGGCAGGTTGACAAACTGAAATTTATTAAAAAGACAGACGCATTTGGTGCCACTCGACATTTCCGTGTGTGGATTTATCTGATACTCCCTCATCTTTGAAGCCAAACTTCCCGTAATATGGAACAAGCCGCTCCTTGCAGGTCAGCACAAGCCCCTTTCGCCCTTGCAATTTTGCATCGTCAATGGCATGGCGAATCAATTTTCCAGCATATCCATGTTTGCGGTAATCGGGCAATGTATTGACACCAAAAATCATCTGCCATGCACCATTTTCATTGTGCATAGCTGCGTTTTCGTACATTTCATCAGTTAAATCCGGTTCATCGGTAACAAAACCGTCCACAAATGCAATCAGCTTTTCGGAATCGTACAACAGCCAAAAGTGGTTTCCGTAATATTTTACTCTTTCAACAAACTCCTTTTCTGTCGCCGCTTCTGCAGGTGGAAAACATTCCGCTTCCACAACAGTAATCGCTGCAATATCTTGTTCTGTGGCATATTTTATAATCATATCTCGTTCCTCCAAATTCAGATTGGTATTTCTGTCCATTCAGAAAATGGGCAACTCCGCTTGGAATTGCCCACTCAATGTACAAATTATGCGATTTTTTCTCGTCTGCACGATTTCTTGCATCAAATGATGTAAGTTTGATGTAAATCGCTGATTTTTAGGTTTTATCAAAGTCCGCAAACCCGCATAAACACTGGGTTTTCAGTTCTTTTTACTTGTCCAAAGACTTCATCGTCGGGAATTTTTTTAGCTTTTCTTCGTTACCATTCATAACGCTTCGCTGTACTGTTTCTATTAAATTGTCTTCTCTTCATCACCGTTCATGATGAATCATTGTCAAATCATATCTGTTGTCAATTTGATGTCATTTGGTTATTTCTGTTGTCAGATGAAAGGGCTCATAAGCCCTTCTTAAAATACATCCATTGTTGCAGCCAAATGTTCAAATGTTTCCTGTTTTTTCTCCTCTGTCGCCTCTGCATAGATATCCATAGTGGTCTGGATATCCTTATGCCCCATAATCGACTGGATAACCTTCAGGTTGGTTTCTCTTTCACAAAGCCTTGTACAGAATGTGTGTCTCAAACTGTGCGCTGAAAAGTTCGGCAACAGCACCGGCTCCCGATGCTCTTTCTTTGCTTCTACTTCTTCCGTCGCATTATAAGCAGAAGATATTCTCTTGATTGCCCGATTGACTGACTGAGCATTCATTACATTTCCATAACGGTTACAGAAAACAAAGCCTGTCATCCCGTCAATCTCTGCATCTGTCCAGCCATTTTCTTTCTGCTCTTCCCAGATCATTTCAAAAGCATCCTTCACTGTGTCCAACATGGGAATTGTACGCATACCGGCTTCTGTTTTCGGCGTTGAAATGTGATTTTCTGATGCCCTGTCTTCTCCTACCGGATAATACGTCAGATTATGATTGATGCTGATAATCCGCTTTTCATAATTGATGTCTTCCCATCTCAGTCCCAACACTTCACCGATGCGACACCCCGTTCCAAGAAAAATGGTAAAAATGGGCCACCAGTGATAGTAAATCGGGTGTGTGGCAATAAATTCCATAAATGCTCTCTGCTGTGGAATTGTCAGTGCATGTCTCACACCGGTTTTCATACCCAAATTTTTCTTTAATTCTGCTATAACTCCATCCGTAGGATTTTTTCTGATAATGTCATCCCTCACAGCCAGTTGAAAAGTAGGATGTAATAACGTATGAACAGTTTCCAGTGTGTTAATCTGCAATTCCTGTTTCTCAATCAGGTGATTGTAAAACTGCACCACATCAGAATACTTAATCTCTGCTATATTCCGCTTTCCAAATGTGTCCCGGATAAATCGGTCATACATATAAAGATAATTACTCTTGGTTGTCGGTTTCAGATTGCTTTTGAGACTCATATAACGGTCAAATACAAAATTTACGGTTGCCTTTCCTGCAACGTAAATATCCAGACCGTCCATCTGATCTTTCATAAGCTGTGCTTCTTTTT
Organism: Holdemanella biformis; assembly: GCA_963605995.1. Lineage (GTDB taxonomy): Bacteria > Bacillota > Clostridia > Lachnospirales > Lachnospiraceae > Blautia_A. Next base: position 4,754 of record CAVCYJ010000212.1, read on the forward strand.
CCCGAAGCGTTACAAGGTCTTGTGCATAAACATACTTACGTCTTCCAAGGGGATCTGTATAAGTATATACATACCTCTCATCGGAACGTCTCTGTGATTCACCTTTCCGCAAGACTCTGCCTCGCAGATCTTTTCTTGTCTGTGCCATATAAAAATCCTCCTTTAAATAAAGGAAGGACTTCATGTTATTCAGGTCTGTTCAATATTTTTTCCAGTCCCTGCAGGACAACTTCTGTCACAGTCATTTTGTGTTTTCCGGCATAATCACAAATACGCTTATACATAGAATCTTCCACCCGGATACTCAGTACTTTCTTTTTTACATTGTCCGACTTTGGTCTTCCTGTCTTCGCCATATCTGTTCTTATTCCTCCACATCCCCATTATAGTTTTCGTATGACAAAAAGTCAATCCCTGTTTTTCGTCCTTCCACAATTTTTTCTTTCCTACGCAATCCGGAATGTCTCCAGATACTTTTCGAATATCTCACAGTTTACAAGAGCAACCTTGTCAATCTTATACACTGCTTTGGCCTCTTTCGCCAACTCCTGGAATTTTGTCAGCCCAATGCTGTAAAGCTCTGCCCCTTCCTGATAGCGGACAAATTTCTTTGCTATTTTCTTTGTTTT
>CAVCYJ010000213.1:0-5381 GCA_963605995.1 Holdemanella biformis
GCAGGGACGTGTGACAGACCACAGGATCAAACTGACACTGCACAGACTTGAGAATGTTTTGAACGGTGATCTGGATGAGATCATTGACAGTCTCATTGCAGCGGATCAGGCAGCGAAGCTGAGCAATCTGCAGGAAGAGGCATAAAACAGGAAAATTGCCGGTTACTGTGCACGGAGTGAACAGTAACAATTACCGGACAGGGAAACGGTAACAGGGGTAATATATAAGAAACAGTTGGAAATGCATGATATAGGGAGAAGGAAACAGGAGGAAAATATTTATGCAGAAAACAGCACTTGTAATTATGGCAGCGGGAATTGGAAGTCGTTTTGGAAAGGGGATCAAGCAGCTTGCACCGGTGGGACCGGAAGGCGAGATCATTATGGATTATTCAATCCATGATGCGTTGGAGGCCGGATTTAATAAAGTGGTATTTATCATCCGCAGAGATCTGGAAGAAGAGTTCCGTAAAGTGATCGGAGAGCGTATTGAGAAAATCACAGAGGTGGAATATGTCTTTCAGGAGCTTGATGACCTGCCGGAAGGCTTTACAAAGCCTGCAGACCGTACAAAACCATGGGGAACCGGTCAGGCGGTCCTTGCTGCGAAGAAGGTTCTGGATGAGCCATTTATTGTGATCAATGCAGATGATTATTATGGAAAAGAAGCATATGTAAAGGTTCATGATTATCTCATACAGGAACAGCCGGAGGATGGAAAACTTCATATCTGTATGGCCGGCTTCATACTTGGAAATACACTGAGTGATAACGGAAGTGTTACAAGAGGAATCTGCAATATTGAGAATGGACAGCTTACAGGGGTAACAGAGACACATGATATATTTAAAACCGCTGACGGTGCTGAGTCAAGAACTGACGGAAATATACACAAACTGGATGTGAAAGATCTGGTTTCTATGAATATGTGGGGACTGACACCGGATTTCATGGATATTCTAGAAAAGGGATTTGCGGAATTTCTTGGCAGTCTTGCAGAGGATGACATTAAGAAAGAATATTTGCTTCCGGAGCTGGTGGATCATCTGATCAGAAAGGGCAGTGCCGTTGTAGATGTCCTGGAAACCGGGGATACCTGGTTTGGAGTAACTTATCAGGAAGACAGAGATGTAGTAATGGATGCATTTAAGAAACTCACAGAAGCAGGTGTATACCCGAAGGGACTTTACAGATAAGAAAAGCAGCCTTATGGTAATGAGTACTGCCGGTACTGTGATACAAAGCGGTCAGGCAGATACAGGCCGCAATTGAGATTAAGGAGAGTTTTATGGGAAAATATTTTGGAACAGATGGATTTCGTGGAGAGGCGAATGTCAGACTGACAGTAGACCATGCATTTAAGGTTGGTCGATATGTCGGCTGGTATTACGGAAGAGAGCATAAGGCAAAAATCGTGATCGGGAAGGATACAAGAAGAAGCAGCTATATGTTTGAGTATGCGCTTGTTGCAGGGCTCACTGCATCCGGTGCAGATGCATATCTTCTTCATGTAACTACAACTCCAAGCGTTTCCTATGCAGTACGTACGGAGGATTTTGACTGTGGAATTATGATTTCTGCAAGTCATAATCCATTTTATGATAATGGGATCAAGCTTCTCAACGGTAACGGACAGAAGATTGAGCCGGAAGTGGAAACAAGAATTGAAGCTTATCTTGATGGATTTATCGAAGATCTTCCGCTGGCAACAAAAGAAGATATCGGGCGTACTGTGGATTTTGCATCAGGAAGAAACCGTTATATCGGACATCTGATTTCTATTCCGAGCCGTGATTTTAAAGGTCTGAGGGTTGGTCTTGACTGTGCAAACGGAAGTTCTTCTGCAATCGCAAAGAGTGTATTTGAAGCACTTCAGGCGAAAACATACGTGATCAATAATCAGCCGGATGGTACAAATATCAATACGAACTGTGGCTCTACGCATATCGGGGTTCTGCAGAAATATGTGGTAGAAAATGGACTGGATATCGGTTTTGCGTATGATGGTGATGCGGACCGCTGTATTGCTGTAGACCATAAGGGAAATGTGGTTGACGGCGATAAAATCATGTATGTATGCGGAAAATATCTCATGGAACAGGGCAGATTAAAAGGAAATACGGTGGTAACTACAGTTATGTCCAACCTTGGCCTGTATAAGTCTCTGGAAAGAGAAGGCATGAAATATGAGCAGACAGCAGTCGGAGATAAATATGTAGCCGAGAATATGATGGAGAATGACTACAGTCTGGGTGGGGAACAGTCCGGACATATCATTTTCAGCCGCTATGCTGCGACAGGTGACGGAATCCTGACATCCCTGATGGTGATGGAAGCCTGTGTGGAGAAGAAAGCGACTCTCTGTGACCTGGCAAAAGAAATGAAGGTTTATCCGCAGCTGCTGAGAAATGTCCGGGTGGCAGACAAGAAAACAGCAAGGGAGAATCCGAAGGTCATTGCAGCTGTAGATAAGGTGGCAAAGGAACTTGGAACTGACGGACGCATTCTTGTACGTGAAAGCGGCACAGAACCACTGATCCGTGTCATGGTAGAAGCGGGAACGGATGAGATCTGCCGTGAAAATGTAGAATGTATAGTGAAAGTGATGGAAGCGGAAGGTCTGGTTGTTGACTGACCGGCTGGTAAGGGAATTACATGAAAAGTAAACAAAATGGACTGATTCTGGCTGTTGGCTGTCTGAGCCTTATGCTGCTGACCGGCTGTGGGACGGAAGCGGCGAAGATTTATAAACAGGCAGCACAGGATCTGGAACAGGGAAATTATGAAGATGCCCTGGAGGAATATGAGACAGCAGCTGCTGCGGGAGTAAAAATCGCCCTGTCTTACAGAGGTGCCGGTGTGGCGCAGATGAAACTGGGAAATTATGAAGAGGCCATTGCGGATTTTACAAATGCGCTGGACAGTGGAAAAGCAGGAAAGAAACTTAAGAAGGATATCTTTTCTTACAGGGCGGCTGCTTATCTGAAAACAAAGTCCTATGAAGAGGCACTGGCAGACTGCCAGACACTGGCAGAAGCTTATGATATGGATGCCAATCTGTATTTTCTGACAGGAGAAACTGCACTGGCTATGGATTCTTACGAAGAGGCAGCTTCTAATTTTGACCAGGCATATGGAGAAGATGCGACATATGATATGGCACTCCAGATCTATGGAGCATATCTGGATAAAGATATGGAAGCAGACGGAACACGCTATCTGGAAGCAGCTTTATCAGGTACTGCAAAGAATGCACAGGAGCATTGCGACCGGGGCAGAGTCTATTACTATATGGATGATTATGAGAATGCCACGGAGGAACTGAAGCAGGCGATCGATGGCAATAATACGGATGCCCTGGCATTGCTTGGAATGGTATATATGGAACAGGGAGACAGTTCGAACGCGAGAACGATGTTTCAGCAGTATGTATCACAGGCAGAGAACGGAGCAAAGGGATTTAACGGACTTGCGCTGTGTGATATAGAGGATGGAGACTATGACAGTGCTCTTTCGGATATATCCAGTGGAATCCATGTGGCCGGGGAGGAAGATATGCAGAGTCTGCTTTATAATGAGATCACTGTTTATGAGAAAAAACTGGATTTTGAGACTGCATTGCAGAAAGCAAATGAGTATCTTGAATTATATCCGGAAGATAAAACAGTAAAAAAAGAGCAGACTTTTCTGAAAACCCGTGTGAATGGAGCTTCTGAGGATTCTGCGGAGACAGATAATACTGACAGTGAACAGTGAGGGCTGTTTTTTGTCAGGCAGTGAAAGCAGTACACCGATACACAGGGCAGGATGATGGATTCTGAGGAGATGTTATGGAAGAATTTGGAAAGCTTGAAGAACGTGTGGTTCTTGTAGGCGTTCAGACAGATGAGAATGACAAAGCAGAGGACTCTCTGGATGAGCTTGAGGAGCTTGCTTCAACAGCAGGAGCACTTACAGTTGGAAAAATCATACAGAACCGGGAAGCAGTTCATCCGGGAACTTATATTGGAAAAGGTAAGATAGAGGAAGTACGTGCGCTTGTGTATGCCACAGATGCAACCGGTATTATCTGTGATGACGAACTTTCTCCGGCACAGCTGAATAATCTGGAGAGGGAGCTTGACTGCAAGGTTATGGACAGAACACTGCTGATCCTGGATATTTTTGCGGCAGGCGCTGTTACCAGTGAAGGTAAGATACAGGTAGAACTTGCGCAGCTCCGTTACAGAGCGGCACGTCTGGTAGGATTGAGGGAATCTCTTTCGCGTCTCGGCGGCGGAATCGGAACCAGAGGCCCGGGTGAGAAAAAACTGGAAACAGACAGACGTCTGATACGTACCAGGATTTCCGCATTGAAGCAGGAACTGTCTCAGGTGGAGAAGCACAGAGAATTGCTGCGGCTGGGGCGGTCGAGAGGAAATATGAAGACGGCGGCTATTGTAGGTTACACGAATGCCGGAAAGTCTACATTACTCAATAAACTGACAGGCTCAGAGGTACTGTCTGAAGATAAACTCTTTGCAACGCTGGATCCGACTACCAGACTGTTTACACTGAAGGATGGACAGCAGATCCTTTTGACAGATACAGTTGGTTTTATCCATAAGCTGCCGCATCATCTGGTGGAGGCATTTAAGAGTACTCTGGAAGAAGCGAAATATGCAGATTATATTATCCATGTAGTGGATGCATCTAATCCGCAGGCTGAGATGCAGATGTATGTTGTATATGAGACGTTGCGGGAACTGGGAGTACTGGGAAAGAAAATCATCACACTGTTTAATAAGCAGGATGTACCGGGAACTGCTGTCCTGAGGGATTTTAAAGCAGATTATACACTGAAGATTTCAGCCAGAACTGGGGAAGGACTTGAAAGTCTGAATGATCTTATAGAGAAGCTTCTGACGGAAGAACTGATCTATGTAGAGCGTCTTTTTCCATATCAGGAGGCGGGAAAGATTCAGATGATCCGTGAGTACGGACAGCTTATTTCCGAAGAATATACAGAGAAGGGAATTTCTGTAAAAGCAAGAGTACCCGGAGAAATATATCCGAAAATCGTGTAGGAAATCTTCATAAAAAGAAACGTATGTTTGCTTTTGGGGGCAGATATATGATAAGATATGTTCGGCAGAACAGATTGAAAATAAAAAAATTCTGACACTGAAACACTATATATTGTGCTGTTTTGTAAAAGAGGCAACACTATATAGTGTTTTTCTCTGTTGACGAAAGGAGAAGTCTTTGATACAATAGAGATACGGTGTTTTCCGGAAATGGAATGAGTGACAGAACAGCACTTTTTTCGGAGAGCCATATCAACGAGAGAAAATGGGGGCATTAATTATGTTTCAGGTTGTAAAACGTGACGGCGAAATGGA
>CAVCYJ010000214.1:0-5373 GCA_963605995.1 Holdemanella biformis
TACCGGGTGATCGCGGGAGATAAATATCTGGAGCTGACTCAGGAGAGAGGGATTGTCAATTTCTTTTGTCCGGAAGAAGACTTTATTTTCTTCTGGATCCGGTATTTTGATCTGGATCATGATTACGGTGAATACATAAGTCAGATCAATCCCCGTGATAAATATCTGACAGCGGCGGCTGAAATGGGGGGCGGTATCCGCATCCTTCAGCAGGATCTGTGGGAAATGATCATTTCCTTTCTGATCTCCCAGCAGAATAATATCACAAGGATAAAGAAATGCATTGAAACGCTCAGCCGGGAATTTGGAATAAAAAAAATAAGCAGCACAGGCGCAGAATATTATGCATTTCCGACAGCACAGGCGCTGGCTTCGGCTACAGAGGAACAGCTGCGGGAATGCAATCTGGGCTACAGGGCGAAGTATGTACTGGATACAGCCAGGAAGGTCTGGCAGGGCGATATCTTACTGGACAGTCTGTATGATATGAAATATAAAGCTGTGCGAAAAGAACTTCTGGGTCTGTATGGGGTGGGAGAGAAAGTGGCAGACTGCATCTGTCTCTTCGGTCTGCACCAGCTGGATGCATTTCCTGTGGATACCCATATACGCCAGGCATTGGAGAGCCACTATAAGCGGGGATTTCCCAACAGGCGTTATAAAGGATATCGGGGTGTAATGCAGCAGTATATTTTTTACTATGAGCTGATGAATGGCAGCAAACCTGCCGGATGACATCATAAGCCGCAGCTGTTCACCATCTTTGCAGTTGCGGGAGCAAATACAACAGAGGAGGAATGTTATTATGGAAATCGGAGCAATGTTGGACGAATTAAGGGAAAAGGCACTGAAGGACCGCAACATCTGGCAGGCATTGATGGACACCAGAAAGGCAGAACAGCCGCTTGCGGCTTTCTGTGCGAAATGCCGGGAACTGGGATACCAGATTTATGAAATGGATCTGATCACAGCAGGAGAAGAATTCTATGCAACCATGCGCAGAAGCACTAATGGCGGTGGAGAGAATTCTCCGAAGCTGGCAGGAGAAGATGATTTCTATGAACTCTTCTTCGCCAGCCTGGAGCAGCATCTTTAACTAAACATCCACACCATTTTTCTCACAGATATCATTCAGGCAGCATCTGTCACAATATGGTCGGGTACGGGCTGTACAGACATCACGGCCGTGGCTGACCAGACGGTGGCAGAGATCGTTGCCTTCTTCAGGTGGAATGATCTTCCACAGAGCCATTTCTACTTTTTTGGGTTCTTTCAGATTCTCAACCAGCCCGATACGGTTGGAGAGACGGATACAGTGGGTATCTGTAACGATCGCAGGTTTGCCGAATACATCTCCCATGATCAGATTGGCACTCTTTCTGCCGACTCCCGGAAGCTTCAGCAGCGCATCAAAATCCTCCGGAACGTTGTCATGATACTGTTCATGCAGGATTTTCATACAGGCACTGATATCTCTTGCCTTGCTTTTTCCAAGTCCGCATGGGCGGACGATCGCTTCGATATCTGTGACATCTGCGTTTGCAAGTGCTTCTACAGTAGGAAACCGGGCATACAGATCCTGTACAATTACATTTACTCTTGCATCTGTGCACTGGGCTGCCAGACGCACACTTACCAGTAATTTCCATGCATTATCATAATCCAGAGTGCAGTCTGCATCCGGATATTCTTTTTTTAATCGATCAATGACCTCAAGGGCCAGTTCCTGTTTTGTCATATGTGGCTTATCTCCGTTTTCGCTATATATTTTCTGTTATGATCTTTGATATCTGTTTCAGGGTACGAATATCTGCTTTTTCCTGGATATCATATTTATAATAACACAAACAACAATCCCTTGCATTTCCTGTTTTTCTATATTAAAATAAAATCAGATGTTGTATTTACAACGAAGTAAGAAAATCATCCGAAAGGAAATCCTATGATAAATGTAGATTTTCTGTGCAGATCCCGTTTGTTCCGGGGATTTACAGAAGAAGAAATAAAGAGCCTGCTGGAATGTCTGAATGCAGTTGTCAAAACCTATAAAAAAGGGGAATATATTTTCCGGATGGGAGAAGTGACAGAGCATTTCGGGATGATACTGGAGGGAAAAGTTCAGGTCATCAGTGACGATTACTGGGGGGAACGCCAGATCCTTGCAGGATTTGCGAAAGGTCAGTTATTTGGTGAGGCATATGCATGTATGGAAAGTATGCCTCTTCTGATCAGCACCATAGCAGTAGAAGAAACGCAGGTATTAATGCTGAATGCCCACAGGGTTCTGCAGACCTGTACCTCTGCCTGCGATTTCCACCGCAGACTGGTAGAGAATCTGGTAGGAATCCTGGCAAAGAAGAACCTTACACTTACCAGAAAAATTGACCAGATCAGCAAGAAAACGATCAGAGGAAAAGTTCTTGCCTATCTGTCAGGCGAGGCCGGACAGCAGGGCAGTAACGACATTGTTGTTCCATTTAACAGGCAACAGCTGGCAGAATATCTTGCTGTAGACAGAAGTGCATTATCAGCAGAATTGTCAAAAATGCAGAAAGAAGGCATTATCAGTTATAAGAAAAACCATTTTATTTTAATCGAACCAGATAAGTCTCCTGCTTCAATTGCGAAAAGAAATAAGTAGCGGGCAGGGGATTTGCTCAGCACATAAGAGGGAAAAGAATGAAAGTACGAATGTATAATGTAGGGTTCGGGGACTGTTTCTGTCTCCGTGACAGAAAGAAGAGTCTGCTGGTGGATTTCGGAACCAACAACAGCAGGATAGAGGGACGTCCCAGAAGAGAGATTTTTGATGTGATTATTTCGGATTTGTCTACGATCAGCAGCAAGAACCTTCTCCTGACACACTTCCATATGGATCACCTGTCAGGGCTGCTGTATATGATGAAAAAGAAAGATATTTCCGTTGATTTCGGAAAAATCTATCTGCCGGATGTTTTTTCAAAAAAGGAGATGAGCAGAACTCTGGTCTTATTGCTTCTCGCGGATCTGTTAAAGGAATCCGGACTTCCGAGCCGTCAGGTCAGTCTGTTTGCGCTGGTAGATGCACTTCTGGAGAATAAACAGAACGTGGAGCTTCTCAGCAGAGGAAAGCTTTTTGAAAATAAATATCAGGCACTGTGGCCGGATACAGATATCATTCAGAAGGAAACCGAAGAAGTATATGATCAGCTCTGTGAAGATGGGAAATTTGCGGAGGTGCTGGAGGTTCTGCTGGAGTTTGCAGAGAAACTGCGCAGGATTGTCTGGTCTATGACAGAAGAAGGAAGGACCCGCTCAGAGGAAGAACAGGAGAAAATTGCACTGGCATATGTTTATGACAGGGAATTCAGGAGAATCAAGGCAATACCTGAATTCAGAGAACTTCTGAATTACCTCAATGAAAACAGGGTGAATCTGCGTCAGTTCAAGCATAAGATCAGTATCGTATTTCAGAATGCCCGTGACGGAGAGCTGAATCTTTTGTTTACCGGAGATGTCCAGCCGGGGCATATGAAAAGGATTGCGGAGAACTATGATGGAAAACTGCCGTTATATGAGCATTACTGGTGCATTAAAGTACCACATCACGGAACACAGGGACATTATTTTGATTTTTCTGAATATGAACCTGAAAACATGCTGATCTCCAATGGAATCCATTTTGCCAACAGTAAGAAAGAATCAAAAGAACTGCGTACCTCACCATTGTATGGAGGATTATTCTATATTCCGGATACGCATATGTACTGTTCAAACTGTGACTGCTGTGACAGTTATGAAAATGGATGCTCCTGTAAGGAAGCAGATGTGATCTCGCCGGCTTATTATAAGGATATCTGATTCGTCTTATGACCGAAACGGGGCTGCCGCATGATGCGGCAGCCCCGTTTCGGTGAATTATGCTGATTTTGTTTTTACTCTAGCGGTACAGGTAAATGTAATAAGCAGAGGATTTATCTGACTGCCAGGTTTTGCTTCCGACCTTTCTGTTGGCTGCTATTTTAATATAGTAGCGGGAGCCGACCTTCATGTTGTTTACACGGTAGGAAGTTGCAGTTGTGGTTGTTACTTTTTTGTAGGAGCTGTTTCCGGGATATTTGATATAAACAGAATAGCTCTGTGCACCTGCTACTTTGTTCCACTTTACAGTCATGCTGCTGGAAGTGTTTCCGCCCTTTTTAGGAACGACTCCTCTGGAGACATATCTGGTTGTAGGTGTTGTTCCGGTGAATCTTTTTCCGTTGAGTGTGATATATGGATAAATCTGAACTCTGTAAAAGATATTTTTGCTTAACGGAAGTGTGAAGCTATACCGGCTGTTATAATATCTGGAAACGGATTTTCCGCTGCTGCAGTTTGTGTACACTACTTTGTATCCGTCAATAGAATCATAAGGATTCACGGTCTTCATATTGAAGGTATAGCCGCTGGAACTCTCATAGGAACTTTTGACACCTACAGTTTTGTACAGTGTTGTGCAGACTAATGAGAGATAGTGGGAAGCAGTCTCTGTAGCATTGGAGGCAAGGACTGCAACATTGTAGGCAGTACCGGCATTGAGCTTTGTTATGGTACAGGAAGTGCCTGTGACAGTGCCGAGAGTCTTATAAGTGGAATCATCAGCACCGTAACGTTTGAGCATTACAGTGTACCTGGTTGCGTTGGAAACAGCATTCCATCTCACGGTAATGGTCGTTGCGGTGGCGGCAGTCTGAACCATATTGGAAGTAGTTCCGACATACGCTGCGCTGTCAGCCTGGTCGGTGGAAAATTCCGGCATTTCCGGTGTTTGGGTTTCTTCCTGTGCCGGTGCAAGTACACCTGTTACAGTGGAAGCAAATGCAGCTGTCGGCATTCCGAGTGCCAGTGCTGCGCTGAGTCCCAGGCTGACGAGTAATTTTCTTAAACCTTTCATCTTCATAGTATGCCCTCCTTCTGGGTGAATGTAAAAACTCCGCATATGCCTGTCAGATATTGCCTGCGGAGCAAGCTATAAGGTTAATCTGATTATAACATAACGGAGTTTATTGTGGTAATTTATTTATGACCTGTAACAGTTATTTCACAGGTGTCAGGTGCCAGATATCGTTGTTGTACTGCTCGATGGTTCTGTCTGATGAGAAGAATCCGGCTTTTGCAATATTAACCAGCATCTTCTTAGCCCATGCTTTTCTGTCGGCATAATCAGCCAGTGCCTGATCTTTCGTTGCAACATAATCATTGAAGTCAAGCAGTGTCATGAACCAGTCTTTGCTTATCAGTTCATGGTGCAGTCTTTCCAGATTTTCCTTATGGCCAAGTGCAAGCATTTTTTCGCCAACGATGAAATCAACGCATTCTCTGATACGTTTGTCGCTTTCATAGATATCTCTG
>CAVCYJ010000215.1:0-5372 GCA_963605995.1 Holdemanella biformis
ATATCTCCCTCCATCGGTCCAAACGCTGCTGCATTCAGTGCTCCGGCTGCAGCTCCCATCTGAGCTGCTTCTTTTACATTTTTCCCTTCCGCAAGTCCACATATAAACGCTGCATCATAGCTATCTCCTGCTCCTGTGGCATCTATCTGTATTACAGGATACACTCCAACTTTTTCAAGAAGTCCGTCAGGTCCGTAGATTTCGGAACCTTTGGAACCGTTTTTCAGGACTAAAAGTTCCATATTCTTATTGTTATCAAAAACTTTTCTGATCGCTTTTTCCAGATCATCTTCTCCGGTGATCATTTTCAGTTCAGATACTCCAGGCATAAAGATGTTTGATTCTCTGTAAACCTGTTTCACTACTTCCATTGCCTCCGGGTCTTTCAACATTTCCAGTCTGACATTTGGATCAAAGCTTACCTTTGCACCTTTTTTCTTCAACATGTGCATGGTCTTTACAACTTCTTTTCCAAATTCTACAGATGCCATCAAAGAACATCCCATTACATGGAAATATTTTGTATCATTAAAATCGTCTGTTTCTTCCGGAGCCTTGGCAGCTACAGCCGGTGTATGATTGATATGGAAAATAAATTTTCTGTCTCCGTTTTTAAAATATGTTACGAATGCAGCTCCTGTGGAAGCTTCATCGCTTACCAGAACTCTGCTGCAGTCTACTCCAACTTCTTTCAGACGATCCAGAATATTTTTTCCAAAATCATCATTTCCTACTCCGGAAATGATTGCTGCGCTGTGTCCGAGCCTCGCTGCCGTACTGATAAAAATTCCTGGTGCTCCGCTTGGGAACGGTCCTCTGAAATATTTTCCGGTTTCATATAACTGTACATCTTCTTCTGCCCGCATGATCTCTACGAGCAGTTCTCCCATAATTACTATCTCAGCCATATCTTTTCCTCTTTTTTATCCAACAAATTTTTCCTTTAAAAATTTCATGGAATCTGTAAGATATTTATCCATCTGTTTTCCATCTGCACCATTACTCAGATCTCTCCAGACTTTAACATCTGCTCCGACTTTTCCACCAGCCAGAAGGAAGGGTTCTGCTACAACACATTTATTGTAATTGATTTCTCTTAATGCTTCTCCGATTTCAGCCCATGGCATAGAACCTTTGCTCATTCCAGGAAGTTTTCTGTTTCCTTCTCCTACATGAAGATGTCCCAAGAGCTCTCCTGCTTTTCTGATAGCATCCGGAAGATTGTCTTCTTCGATATTCATATGGAAAGTATCCAGAAGAATATTTACATTCTTGCTTCCAACTCTCCTGCAATATTCAATTGCTTCATCACAGTTTGTCATGATATATGTTTCAAATCTGTTCAGAACTTCAAGGCAGCACTCAATATTAAGCTCTTCTGCAACCCTGGCAACTTCTTTCATAGCTTCAATACTTCTGTTCCATGCTCCTGCTTTGTCATCATATCTGAAGTCTGTACATGGCCAGTAGGAATACATTGCTCCGACCAGGGATTTAGATCCGATCTTGCTCATAGTTCTTAAAATATCTGTAAGGAATTTCACTCCGTTTGCTCTGACAGCCGAATCTTCTGATGCAAGGTCGTACTCCCTGGATGGTCCGATATTGGAGGTAATCTCCATTCCCAGTTCATCACATGTTGCTTTTAATTCTTTCAGCTGCTCATCAGACATATCCAGAAGATGAGGTGCGCCTATTTCTAAAACTTCACATCCACATTTCTTCATTCTCTTTGCAGTTTCAATGTAATCACATTTCCATTCATGTCCCCAGTAAGAATATAACGCTCCAAATTTCATAATTTCTGTACCTCGTTTTCTAAAATATTAGTATTGTTCGTGCACGTTTTTATTTTTTTAATTGTGGCATATTCCCTATACCACAGTGTATTTTTCATTATTTTTTATTTATGTGCTCGTGCTCTTTTTTATATTTCAATATTATCACACTTATTCATTGTTCGCAATAGTCAATATTATACATGTTTTTATTGTTATTTTTGTATATATACAACAACTTTTTTATACCTTCAATTTCGACACAGTTCGATAAATGTGCTCGTGCAATTTTCAACATACACTATGGACAGATCAGGCAAATCATGATAAACTTCACTTGTATATGATTGTACACAATCAATATCCTATGTTTTCTATATCGAGTAAAGTCAATCAGTTTCTTTGCATTTACAGCCAGATTTTTATTTGACTTTTAACAGTAGCAGAAGGAGTATATTTATGCCCGTAACTATTAAAGAAATCGCCTCATTAGCAAATGTATCCCGAGGAACTGTAGATAAGGTTCTTAACAACCGTCCAGGAGTTAAAAATTCCACCAGGGAAAAAGTTCTTAAAATTGCAACTGAACTGCACTATCAGCCTAATTTTATCGGAAAAGCTCTGGTTCACAGCAATAACCCTATCAAACTGGGAATTATCCTTACCCCTGACTATAACCCATTTGTTCAGGAACTTCTTGAAGGAATCCAAACGGCACAGGATGAATTTTCTGCTTTTGGCATTGAAGTCATCACAAAAATGATGACATCTTTGGAACCAGCCGAACAATTAAGTATTATTAATGAACTTGTAGATATGAATGTCAGCGGAATGGCTGTTTTTCCATTAGATAATCCTCAGGTTTTCTCCAGAGTGAACCATCTCATTGAGAATCAGATGGCTGTTATTACCTTTAATTCCCGGGTAGCGGGTATCCATCATTTATGTTTCATCGGACAGGATCATTATAAAGGTGGTCGCACTGCTGCCGGACTTCTTGGAAAAATCTGTCTGCCAGGAACAAACATTGGCATTATTATCAGTTCCCATAATTTGTCCTGCCATCAGGATCGTTTGCAAGGATTTGAAGATAAACTGGCTGAACTTAATTTAGATTTTAAAATTCTTGATGTACAGGAAAATCAGGATAGAAAAGATGATGCTTTTCGCATCACATTAGAATATTGTAATAATTATCCGGAACTTGGAGCTATTTACCTGACCAGCGGAGGCATCACCGGAGTTGCAAGTGCGCTGGAAGTTGCAGAAAAGGCACATCAAATAAAGGTAATCTGCCACGATATAACCAATGATACTGTTACACTTCTCAAAAATGGTGTAGTTGACTTCGCTCTGGGACAGAATCCAGTACAACAGGGATATCAGCTGGTTAAAACTTTATTCGAATATCTCATCAAAAATATCTGTCCACCGGAAAATATTGAAATTCCAATTACTATTGCAACTGACGAATCTTTATAACATTGTCAAGCGAATATTAGCAATCTGCTTCGCTGCTTATTGCTCCTCGCAATCGAAACAGGGGACTTACTTGATTCGTTAAAAATATTGGAAGTATACATAAAAAATCCCATGCAGGTTTTGTTTCCACTAACCTGCATGGGAACTTTTTATATCCATCTGCTTTATATTGTTATGCCGCACTCCCATTGCCGAATCCACGGCTTCTGCGGCTGCCATTACATTCCTGCTCAAATTCTTTTAATTTGCGTTTTGCGTCCGGTGTCAGATTTGTCGGTACCTCAATCTGTACTGTCGCATATTCATCACCGTGTACAGACGGATTATTCATGGCGACAATACCCTTGCCTCTCAGTCGGATTTTCGTTCCTGACTGTGTACCCGGTTTAATGTTGCAGACAACATCTCCGTAAATGGTGTGAACCTTTGCTTCGCCGCCAAATACCGCTGTTGTAAATGGAATATTTACTGTTGTATAAACATCTCTGCCTTCGCGTCTGTATCCCGGTTTATCCTGGACATTTACTTTCAGGAGCAGATCACCGGATTCACCGCCTCCGATTCCTGGGTGTCCTTTTCCTTTAAGTCTGATGGATTTACCGGATTCAATGCCCGCCGGAATATTGACTTCATAATTCTGGACACTGCCGTTGCTGCTCTGCAGACGGATAACCTTCTTGCCGCCGAAAGCAGCCTCGTCAAAGCTGACAGTGACATCTGCATGAAGATCTTCGCCTTTACTGCTGTAAGAGCCGCCAAAGCCCTGACTGCGGAAGCCTCTTCCACCGGTTCCAAACCCGTTGCCAAATCCGCCAAAACTGCTGCCGCTGCTTCCAAATCCTCCGGTGCCGAATCCGCTTCCTCCAAATCCTCCGGAGGATTTACTCTTCTTAAATCCACCGCCAAAGAAGTTCTTCAGGATATCATCCATATCTTCACCATTCTCAAAGTGATATTCATGATAACCATTACCATCACTGTAGGAACCATGAAAACCGCTGCCAAACGGATTACTCTGGCTGCTGCCAAATCCGCTGCCGAACGGACTTCCCTGACCACCGCCATAATTACCGGCACCTTCCTCAAATGCTGCATGACCGAACTGATCATAGAGTTTTCGCTTTTTGTCATCGCTCAGAACATCATACGCTTCATTAACTTCCTTAAACCGTTCTGCGGCTGTGGCATTTCCCTCATTGCTGTCCGGATGATATTTCTTGGCCAGTTTTCTGTATGCTTTTTTGATCGCTGCTGCATCTACGTTTCTGTTCACGCCCAGAACTTCATAATAGTCTCTCTTCAATATCATCACCTTCCTTCAAAAATAGTTTTCTTATAGCTCAACTCTCTGCAAACAGATTTCATCATTTACAACTCCAAAAGTTTCTTTTATGCAAACAGCGGGAAGCCAAAAATCCTGGCCTCCCGCTGCTGTGATCTGCATCTGTTATCCTTCGATAGAGATACTGTGTTTCTGTTCTACTGCCGGTTTCACTTCTTTCTTCGGAACAAATAATGTCAGGATGCCATGTTTAAACTCTGCTTTAATATCCTCCTGCTGTACATCCTTTCCTACATAAAAGCTTCGGCTGCAGGCACCTGCATAACGTTCTCTGCGGATATAACGTCCGGTATCTTTTTCCTTCTCGTCTTTATCGAGGCCTTTCTCTGCACTGATGGTCAGATAACCATTCTCAAGTGCTGCGTTGATTTCTTCTTTCTTAAATCCCGGAAGGTCTACGATCAGTTCGTATCCGTTATTCAGTTCCCTGATATCGGTTTTCATGATGTGATTTGCTTTGCGTCCATACAGCTTCTTCTCTGCATCCTTCATTGCTCTGTCATCATAATAGAATGGAAAATCACCAAAAAAGTCATCAATTAAATTTTCTCCAAAAATACTAGGCATTAACATAAGTCATCTCTCCTTTTTTCATATCGCTCGTTTACTGAGCTTTTAACTATCCATCTTTACCTTGTTTCTCCGGAACTCAGGTAACACGGGAGCTCATAGGACTTATTTCTTCGTCCTCCTTTTGTTCCCTTTCCTTTGTTCTACATGTAATATAACACGCATTGTTAGCACTGTCAATAGGTGAGTGCTAATTTTTT
>CAVCYJ010000216.1:0-5206 GCA_963605995.1 Holdemanella biformis
AGCAGTTATTCGGTTATGAGCAAGTAGCGAAGCGGATTGCGAATATCCGCTTGACCTGAAATGTTTACACTATAATCATTGGGAAATGAGGGAATATATATGGAAAAACATGAAATGATGAGTCTGGAGGATTCTAAGCTGCTTCGGGAAAGGATGAATTTTTTTGAACAGGAACTGCTCAAAAACCATCACATTGATCCAAATCTGTACGTGGAATATGACGTAAAGAGAGGGCTTCGTGATTCAGCAGGTAAAGGAGTTCTGACAGGTCTTACGGAGATTTCCGACGTTAATGGTTACAGACTGGTCAACGGAAGACGGATTCCGGCTGACGGAAGTTTATATTATCAGGGAATCAATGTGCAGGATATTATCAGCGGTCTGAAAGGAAGACGTTTCGGTTTCGAGGAAACTATTTACCTTCTTATTTTCGGCAAACTGCCATCTAAGGAAGAACTTACCAGATTTCTGGATATTATGTCTGACATGGAAGATCTGGGAGGCCGTTTTGTCCGTGATGTTGTCATGAAGGGAACGAATGCGAATATCATGAATGCCATGCAGCGCTGTGTTCTGGCGCTCTATACTTATGATGACAACCCGGAGGATATTTCTCCTGAAAATGTACTGCGCCAGTCTCTGGAACTGATCGCAAAGCTCCCGGAAATTGCCGTATATTCTTATCATGCATACCGCCATTTCCGAAAAGATGATACGCTGTTTATCCGCAATCCGCAAAAAGGCCTTTCCCTTGCAGAGAACATTCTTTTGATGCTTCGTCCGGACGGACAGTATACAGAGCTCGAAGCAAAGGTTCTGGATATCGCACTGATCCTTCATGCAGAGCATGGCGGTGGTAATAACTCTACGTTTACTACCCATGTGGTAACTTCTTCAGGTACAGATACCTACTCTTCTACCGCAGCATCTATCGGTTCTCTGAAGGGTCCGCGTCACGGTGGTGCAAACCTGAAGGTTCAGAATATGTTTGCTGACCTGAAGGCACACGTAGAACACTGGGATAATGAAGATGAGATCGTGGATTATCTCCAGAAAATCCTGAATAAAGAAGCGTTTGACCATGCCGGTCTGATCTATGGTATGGGACACGCAGTCTATACACTCTCCGATCCGCGTGAGGTGATTCTGAAGCGCTTTGCTCAGGCACTTGCCGAGGAGAAGGGAATGACAGAAGAATTCGAGCTTTACAACAGAGTTGAAGGTATTGCCGGAAAGCTGGTTATGGAACACAGAAAGCTGTTTAAGAATGTCTGCGCAAATGTGGATTTCTACAGTGGATTCGTATACAGTATGCTTGGCATCCCGCAGGAATTATTCACACCGATCTTCGCTATTGCCCGTATCCCGGGCTGGAGTGCTCATCGTCTGGAAGAGCTGATCAGCGCCAACAAGATCATCCGTCCGGCTTACAAATACGTGGGACATCATACGGATTTTGTTCCTTTTGATGAAAGGTAAACAGATAGAAATATTATCGGCTGCGGTTAATCCCGCAGCCGGTTTTCTTTATATCATAATAAATCATAAAATCATTCTTCTCCAACAAGTCAGCAAAATGTCCACTCATTTAGAAATTAAACCGGAAGATATCAAAATGACAGTCGCATCTGGTGCCATACAACATTTCCATGCGTGGATTTTTCGGATACTCCCTCATCCTTAAAGCCAAATTTTGCATAATAATGAACCAGTTTTTCTTTACAGGTAAGCACAAGTCCTTTTCTTTTCTGCTTCCTGGCATCGTCAATAGCACGACATATCAGTTCTCCAGCTCGCCCTTGCCTACGGTAATCTGGCAGCGTATTGACCCCAAAAATCATCTGCCACGCACCATTTTCGTTGTGCATAGCTGCATTTTCGTACATTTCATCTGTCAAATCTGGTTCATCGGTAACAAAACCATCCACAAAAGCGATCAGCTTCTCCTCATCGAACATCAACCAAAAGTGATTTCCGTAATACTGAACTCTTCCAACAAAATCCTTTTCTGTGGCGGCCTCCGCAGGTGGAAAACATTCTGCTTCAACTGCAGCAATTGCTTTGATATCTTCTTTTGTGGCATATTTTATAATCATGTGATTTTCCTCCAGTTTTTGATTTTTAACCCGTATAAGCATCCTACGCAGTGTTCCTGAAAGCATAAATCGCGCTCTTCCTGTCAAGGATATTCGCAATCCGTTTCATTTTTATTTCAGGACATCCTGCAATACTTCTTTTAATTTTTTTACATCAATCGGTTTTGGAATATGTCCATCCATTCCTTTGGCAAGTGCCGTCTTTTTATCTTCCTCAAATGCATTTGCAGTCATAGCAATGATCGGGATTTCTGCTTTTTTCTTATTTCCCAATCTTCTGATTGCCAGTGTTGCTTTGTAGCCATCCATGTTGGGCATCTGGATATCCATAAGAATCAGATCATATGTCCCGGCCGGTTGCCGCTCTATCTCGGCTACACACTTGATTCCGTCCTCAACACGATCGATCAAAAGCCCCATATCTTCCAGAATGGCAATTGCAATTTCTGCATTCAGGTCATTATCTTCCGCTAACAGAATATGCTTTCCCTGAATCTGTAGATCTTCATGTCCGGCACGTTGCTTTTTCTCATCATAATAGATTTTATCAGCAATCCTGTAATCCAGGATCACGGTGAATTTGCTTCCTTTTCCCAGTTCACTTTCCACCGTAATCGTTCCGCCCATCATGTCCACGTATTTTTTTATGATCGGCATTCCCAGACCTGTTCCTGCAACTTTACCTGTGGTTGTATTTCGTTCACGGGCAAAAGCGGTAAACAGTGATGGTAAAAATTCTTTACTCATTCCGATACCGGTATCGATCACTTCATTTTTGATCCGCACGTATCCGTCTCTGTCACAGGGGAGTTCTTCTGTCTTCACTGTAATCTGTCCGCCGGATGGAGTATATTTTACCGCATTGCTGATGAGATTCAGGAATATTTCTTTATTCTTCGTCTCATCACATATTACGTGTTCATGCCGGACATCATAGTCCATGCTAAGCCGGACATCTTTTTTTGCTGCTTCTGCCTCAAACGAATTAAAAATTCCCCTGTAAATACAATCAATTTTTACATAGTTTTCATCCAGTTCCACTTTACCATTTTCGATTCGTGCCATATCAAGCACGTTGTTGATGATAGACAGCAAAAGATTGCCTGACTGCTCGATTTTTTCCTGATAATCCAAAAGTTTCGGATCTGTCAATTCCTTTTTCATCAGTTCGCTGTAGCCAAGAATTGCATTCATCGGTGTCCGGATATCATGGGACATATTAAAAAGAAAATTTGATTTGGCAACATTCGCTTTTTCTGCCTGGAGCTGTGCCTTTTTCGCCTTCATCAGCAAATGATAGCTAAGCAGCAGGATAAATAAAATCACACTTACAAATGCGATACTGACCCCGATCAGATTGTCCTTGACGTAATCCGCCAGAGTAATTTTTCCTGACATATTTTCATATACGGAAAATGCACCGGACAGCTTTGACACTGGTATCGTCTGTAATGTTTTGTTCAGAATACTCAGCAGCACCGTATCGCTTTTGTTGACCGCAAAAGAGGAATCGCTGGTTTTCGTGAGGAATACACTGTGAAATTTACCATCTTCCAGCTTTCCGGAAGAGCTTCCTGCCTTTACGACAAGACAATCAGCCTCTCCTTTTTGTACTGCACTTTTTGCTTTTGCATCTGAATCATATTCCTTTATTTTCCACTGTGGATAATTACAGGAAACATACCATTTGGATACCAGGTTGCTCTTATTTATTGCAACTGTGTTTTCATCATTTTCATTAAATTTGTCAGCACTGGTTATCACAGCCGTATTAGCTTCAAAAACAGTATTTGAATAAATAATGCCGTTTTGTTCTGCTTCATAAGGATTCTGGCTGATATGAAAAATCATATCGATTTTGTTGTCCTTTAATGCCTGAAGCTGTTCTTCCTGGGAATCAAAACCTGTCAGTTCAAATTCAATATCCGGTTCTCCCAGACAATCGGATGCTTCCTCAATATAGTCATTCAGGATTCCAACCGGCCTGTCTGTTCCCTCATCAGTCAGACTGATACCAATATCATCCTTCACATATCCAACCCGGATCGCACCGTGTTGCTCCAGCCAGTCCTTTTCTTCCGTTGTAAGAAATTCTACCGAATTTGCAGAAAAATACTTCTTGTATAAATCATCTTTATAAAACGGAGTTTCACGCTCGATTTTCTGCATGGCAATATCCAGTTCTTCTTTCAGATCCGGACGTTGTTTGCTGACTACAAAGTAAATGGGAGAACTTCCGACCACAAGAATCGCAGAAAGATTCTCTTTTTCCCAGAGCGGAGATTCATTCAGGACAAAACCGTCAATTTCACAATCCTCTAATTTCTGCTGGACATCAGACGCTCCTGAAATTTCAATATGCTGTGTTTTTACACCATACTTTTCTTCCCACTCACTGAACTTTACCGCTGAAAGTGCATTTGACAAAATACCAATCCGTTTTCCGTTCAGTGTTTTGGGATCGGAAATTGAGATATCCATATTGGATGTGTCTACGTATAAATTGTATTTTTCCTCGCCCATTGGCAGTTCAGAAAACAACATAGAGCCGGCACGTTCGTCCGTATAGGAAACGCCGCTAAGGAGATCGATCTCACCGTTTTCCAGCATTTCCAAGAGTTCTGACCAGCTTTCTTTTACATATTCATAAGTCCAGCCGGTACGAGCCGCCACTGCCTGTTGATATTCATAACTATAGCCTTTGTACTCGCCGTTTTCTCCGGTAGTATTATAAGTCCCCTCATACCATCCTGCCCTGACCACTTTTTCTTCTGCTGTATCAGCTGCAGATGCCGTAATCGGGAACATTACCAGGCACAAGACAAGGCACAGCAGAATACAAACCAAACTCTGTATCTTTCTTTTAATCTTTTTCATATTTCCTCCAAGATGCCGACAGCTATTTCAGGAGTTGTGTGCCATATGCAGCACGCTTTTCGCCTCGCTGTTCTTCTTCAACGATCATTCTGCCGATTTCATAGCAGTCATAGACCATGGCGAGATTAACGGCAGTTTTGGTGTTCTTTCTGTTCTGTGCCATCACCTCCAGCACAATTCAAGCGGATATTCGCAATCCGCTTCGCTACGTGGCTCTACACCGAATAACTGCT